>JAWWPV010000408.1:0-7880 GCA_033854775.1 Trebonia sp. | reverse complement strand
CACCCCGGGCGGCCGGGCGACGGCGGAACGAGGGCTGCGGCTCTACCGGCTGGGCGAGCTCGCCTGGCCCGGCCCGGCGCCAGACGGCGCGCCCCGTGTCGCCGCTGATTCCGACGCGTCCCTGCTCACGCGCTGGTTCACCGCGTTCGCCGACGAGGTGCACGACGCGGAGGCGGGGGAGGACCAGGCGGCCGCCGTGCGCGACAAGCTCAGCCACGGCGGCGTCCTGCTGTGGGAGGCCGGCGGCCGGCCGGTCGCTGTCGCGGGGGTGAGCAGGCAGGTGGCCGAGACGCTCCGGGTTGGCCCGGTCTACACGCCGCCGGAGCTTCGCGGGCGCGGCTACGCCAGCGCCGTCACCGCCGAGGCGAGCCGGCGGGCGCGGGAGGCGGGGGCGGAGGAAGTCCTGCTCTACACCGACCTGGCCAATCCCACGTCCAATTCCATCTACCAGCGGATCGGTTACCGGGCGGTTGAAGACCGGGTAGTGCTGGCATTCTCCGTCCGTTAGTTACCGGTCGGTAATCTTGCGTTCCCGGGCTGAGAGCGCATAATTGAAGGCATTATGTTACCTGCCGGGAAGATTTTCCGTTACGTTCCGCAGCCTGTCATCGCACCGCACCGCTACCAACCCGGCCGCCCAGACGGGCCAGCGTGCCCGGACATGCCTGACGGCCGCGACCGCGAACACCAGAGAAACGAGTAGGTCCCGGCATGAACGAACGACGGGAAGCATGACCTCATGGGCTGGTGTACCACCTTCGACCTGGACCGGTTCGCCGCGGCGGCGGAGGGCTACCTGAGGTCGAGGGCGGCGGAGAACACGCTGCTGCTGTCGGCCGCGCAGGCGGCGCGGTACGGGTGGCGGAACCCGGTGAGCGGCCAGCAGCCGGGCGTGCCGGGTCCTGAACTGCTACTCGGCTGGTGGGAGCCGCCGGACGGCGGCGAGCCGCGCGGCGCGTTCGTGCACGACCCGGCGGCGCCGCTGCTGATCTCGGGCAAGGCGCCGGAGATGGGCGCCGCGCTTGCCGCCACCCTCGCCAGGATGGGCAGGCAGGTGTTCGGCGTCGACGCGCCGACCGAGGTGGCGGACGCGTTCGCGGCCGCGTGGAGCCAGCGGGCGGGCACGACCGTCCGGGCGCACAGGAACTGCCGCGTCTACCGGCTCGCGGGCGTGCCCCAGGGAGTGGAGCTGCCAGGTCCGGCCGGCCGGCTCAGGTGCGCGACGGCCGAAGACCGGGCGCTGCTCGCCGACTGGCTCACCGCGTTCGCGGCCGAGGCGGCCGAACGGATCGGCTCGGCGTCCGACATGGCCGACGACCTGATCAGCTACGGCGGCGCGGTCTTCTGGGAGGTGCCGCAGCGGCCGGGCAGGCGCAGGGACGCCGCGCACTACCTGCCGATCCCGCAGCACCGGGACCCCGCGCAGTTCGGTGAGCCTGTCCACCAGCCGATGGCGCTGGCGACCCTGACCCGCCCGGTCGCCGGGATCGTCCGCATCAGCATGCTCTATACCCCGCCCGAACGCCGCCACAGCGGCTACGCCACCGCGCTGACGCTGGCCGCCAGCCGCGCCGTCCTGTCCGGCACCGGGCCGGACGCCGCGTCGGGCCGCGTCAGCGAGGTCGTGATGATCACCGACAAGAACCGGCCGGACCGCTGGGGCGCCCGGTTCGGCTACCAGCTGGTCGGCGAGCGAGCGGTGCTCCGCTTCGGCCCGGTGACCGGCCCGATACCGCGAGCCCGGCCGACCGGCGCGATGCCACGGCTCCCCACCGGCCCGCTGCCCCGGCTGCCCCGCCAGCGCCGCTAACCGCGGCGACGTGCGCGGGTCAGGACGCGACCGCCTCCGCCAGCGTGATCTCGGTCCCAAGCTCCGGCGCGTGCTCGAACGAGAAGTCGGCGATGTTCCCCGCCGCCCGCAGGTCGGTCTCGCTAGCGCGCACGGCGGCCTCGTCGGGGCCCCGCACGACCACGCGTGCCGCCTCGGCGCGGATGGAGAGCCTGGCCTCGGTCTTGGCCTTGCGCACCTGGCCGAGCACGGCCGCCGCGGTCGCGAGCACCACGGGATCGCCGGCGTCGGCACCGGAGGCGACCTCGGCGGAAGGCCAGGCCGCGGCGTGCACGGAGCCGTCCTGCCACCATGACCACGCCTCTTCCGTCACGAACGGCAGGAACGGCGCGAACAGCCGCAGCTGCACGTCAAGCGCCTGCCGGAGCGCGCCGCGGGCCGACGCACTCTCGTCGTCAGCACTGGCGGCGCCCGCACCGTATGCCCGCGTCTTGACGAGCTCAAGGTAGTCGTCGCAGAACATCCAGAAGAACCGCTCAATCGCCTCAAGCGCCCCGGTGTGGTCATAGGACGACAGCGCGGCGGAAGCCTCCCGCACCACCCCGCCAAGCGCGGTGAGCAGCGACCGGTCAACGGGTGACGTCGCCGGCCCCACGGGGCCGTCAAGCGAGAGCACGAACTTCGACGCGTTGAGGATCTTGATCGCCAGCCGCCGCCCGACCTTGAGCTGCCCGGGGTCGAACGCGGTGTCCACCCCGTACCGCCCGTTGGCCGCCCAGTACCGCACCGCGTCGGAACCGTACTGCGCGAGCAGCTCGGTCGGGACGACCACGTTCCCCTTGGACTTCGACATCTTCTTCCTGTCGGGGTCCAGGATCCACCCGGAGATGGCGGCGTTCGCCCAGGGCAGCGACCCGAACTCAAGGTGCGAGCGGGTCACCGTGGAAAACAGCCATGTCCTGATGATCTCGTGCGACTGCGGCCGCAGGTCCATCGGGAACACCCGCGCGAACAGGTCGGGGTCGGTGCCCCAGCGCCCGGCGATCTGCGGCGTCAGCGACGAGGTGGCCCACGTGTCCATCACGTCCGGGTCCGCGATGAACCCGCCTGGCACGCCGCGCTGCGACTCGTCGTACCCGGGCGCCGGGTCGGAGGCCGGGTCGACGGGCAGCGCGTCCGCCGGCGACGGCACGATCGGCGACGAGTACAAGGGCGAGCCGGCGGCGTCCAGCGGGTACCACACGGGGAAGGGCACGCCGAAGAACCGCTGCCGCGAGATCAGCCAGTCGCCGGCCAGGCCGGCGACCCAGTTTTCGTACCGCACCCGCATGTGCGGCGGGTGCCAGCTCAGCTCCCGGCCCCGGTCGATTAGTTCAGCACGGATGCGGGCGTCTCGCCCGCCGTTCCGTATGTACCACTGCCCCGAGGTGACGATCTCAAGTGGCTTGTCGCCCCGCTCGTAGAACTTCACCGGGCGTGTCACCGGCCGCGGCTCACCGTCGAGGTCGCCGCTTTCCCGCAGCAGTTCCACCATGCGCGCACGGGCGGAGAAGACGGTCTTGCCCGCCAGCTCGGCGTACGGCGCGACGGGCACCCCGGCCGGCGGGTCGGCGAGCAGCCGCCCGTTCCGTCCGATGATCGCCCGCGTCGGCAGGTCGAGCTCCCGCCACCAGGTCACGTCGGTCAGGTCGCCGAAGGTGCACACCATCGCGATGCCCGACCCCTTGTCCGGCTCGGCGAGCGGGTGCGGGTAGACGGGCACCTCGACGCCGAACACGGGCGTCGCCGCGGTGCCGCCGAAAAGCCCCTGGTAACGCGCGTCGTCCGGGTGCGCGACCAGGGCGACGCAGGCGGGCAGCAGCTCCGGCCTGGTCGTCTCGATCCAGACCGGCCCGGACGGCCCGTGGAAGGAGATCCGGTGGAAGGCGCCGGGGTAGTCGCGGTCCTCGAGCTCCGCCTGGGCGACCGCCGTCTGGAACGTGACGTCCCAGAGCGTGGGCGCCTCGGCCCGGTACGCCTCGCCCCGGCCGAGGTTGTGCAGGAACGCCCGCTGCGACACCCGCCGGCTGTCCGCGCTGATCGTTGTGTAGAGCAGCGACCAGTCCACGGAAAGGCCGACGCGCCGCCACAGGTCCTCGAAGGCGCGCTCGTCGATCTCGGTGAGCCGCTCGCACAGCTCGATGAAGTTCCGCCGCGAGACCGGCACCTCGGTCTTTTTCCCGGCAGAACCGCCCCCTTCGGCCGGCGGCGTGAAGTCCGGGTCGTACGCCGCGGTGGGGTCGCAGCGCACCCCGTAGACGTTCTGCACCCGGCGCTCGGTAGGCAGCCCGTTATCGTCCCAGCCGATCGGGAAGAAGACCGCCTTGCCGGTCATCCGCTGGTAGCGGGCCATGATGTCGGGGTGCGTGTAGGAGAACACGTGCCCCACGTGCAGCGACCCGGAAACGGTGGGCGGCGGCATGTCGATCGAGTACACCGCCTCGCGCGGCTGCGACCGGTCGAACCGGTAGACCTGGTCGGCCTCCCACCGTGCGCTCCATACCGCCTCAAGTCCGTCGAGAGCGGGCTTGTCTGGCACGGCGGCGGCGCGCGGCTGCTGGTAGGCATCGGTCATGTACCAACTGTACTGAGCGGCGCGGACCGTCCCTCGTTATTTACCTTGGCCCGCTAGGCTCGGTTGGAGCACCTCGCACGTCAGGAAGGCCCTACTCGATCGTGACTACGCAGCCAACCGCGCAGGCCAGCGCGCAGACCCCAGTGTCGAACAACGGGGGTCCGGCCGCGACCGCGGCCAGCATCATCAAGCGGATCGCCGCCGAGCTCGCCGTGCGCGACAACCAGGTCGCCGCCGCCGTTGACCTGCTCGATGGCGGGGCGACCGTCCCGTTCATCGCCAGGTACCGCAAGGAGGCCACCGGCACCCTGGACGACGCGCAGCTGCGCACCCTGGAGGAGCGCCTGCGCTACCTGCGCGAGCTTGAGGAGCGCCGCGCCGCGATCCTGGCCTCGGTCGACGAGCAGGGCAAGCTCACCGGCGAGCTGAAGGTCCAGATCAACGCGGCCGACACCAAGGCCCGCCTGGAAGACCTCTACCTGCCGTACAAGCCGAAGAGAAGGACCAAGGCGCAGATCGCCCGCGAGAACGGCCTCGAGCCCCTCGCGGACCTGCTGCTCAACGAGCCGGCCACCGACCCGCGCACGGCGGCGGAAGGCTACCTGAACGAGAACGTCGCGGACTTCACCGCCGCGCTCGACGGCGCGCGTGCGATCCTCGTTGAGCGCTTCGCGGAAGACGCCGACCTGATCGGGACGCTCCGCGAGCGCATGTGGTCCCAGGGCAACCTGGCCGCCAAGGTCCGCGAGGGCAAGGCGGACGACGGCAAGAAGTACAGCGACTACTTCGACTTCGCGGAGCCGTTCGGCAAGCTCAAGGCGCACCGCGTCCTCGCGATGTTCCGCGCCGAGAAGGAAGAGGTACTCGACCTCACCCTCGACCCCGCCGACGAGGGCTTCGATCCCGCGGTGAGCGGCCTGGGCCAGTCCTACGAGCAGCCGATCGCGGACGCGTTCGGCATCCGCGACGAGGGCCGTCCCGCCGATAAGTGGCTGGAAGACACCGTCCGCTGGGCCTGGCGCACGCGCGTCCTCGTCCACCTCGGCATCGACCTGCGGATGCGCCTGTGGCAGGCGGCCGAGGCCGAGGCGGTCAACGTCTTCGCCGCCAACCTCAAGGACCTGCTCCTCGCCGCCCCGGCCGGCCAGCGCGCGACGATGGGCCTCGACCCTGGCTTCCGCACCGGCGTCAAGGTCGCCATCGTGGACTCGACCGGCAAGGTCGTCGCGACCCACACGATCTACCCGCACGTTCCGCAGCACAAGTGGGACGAATCGCTGTTCATCCTGAAGAACCTCGCGGAGCAGCACCACGTCGAGCTCATCGCCATCGGCAACGGCACCGCGTCCCGCGAGACCGACAAGCTGGCCGTCGACCTCATCAAGGCCAACCCCGACCTGAACCTCACCAAGATCGTCGTCTCCGAGGCCGGCGCGTCCGTCTACTCCGCGAGCGCCTACGCGAGCGGCGAACTACCCGACCTCGACGTGTCACTGCGGGGCGCGGTCTCCATCGCGCGGCGGCTTCAGGACCCGCTAGCCGAGCTCGTCAAGATCGACCCGAAGTCCATCGGCGTCGGCCAGTACCAGCACGACGTCACCGGCACCAAGCTGGAGCGCTCGCTGGACGCCGTGGTCGAGGACGCGGTGAACGCGGTCGGCGTGGACGTCAACACGGCGAGCAGGCCGCTGCTCGCCCGGGTCTCGGGCGTCACCGACTCCCTCGCGGGCGCGATCGTCGCCCAGCGCGACGCGACCGGCGCGTTCGCGACCCGCGAGCAGCTCAAGGGCGTCCCGAGGCTAGGCCCGAAGGCGTTCGAGCAGTGCGCGGGCTTCCTGCGCATCAGGGGCGGCGACGACCCGCTCGACACCTCTGGCGTGCACCCCGAGGCGTACCCGGTGATCCGCCGCATCCTGGAGAAGACGCGGTCCGACGTCGCGACCCTGATCGGCAACGCCAAGACGCTCCGCGGCCTCAACCCGGCCGAGTTCACCGACGAGGCGTTCGGCCTCCCCACGGTCAACGACATCCTCAAGGAGCTGGAAAAGCCGGGCCGTGACCCGCGCCCCGAGTTCCAGACCGCGACCTTCGCCGAGGGCGTGCAGACCCTCGGCGACCTTGAGCCCGGCATGGTCCTCGAGGGCGTCGTCACGAACGTCGCCGCCTTCGGCGCGTTCGTCGACATCGGCGTCCACCAGGACGGCCTCGTCCACGTCTCCGCCATGTCGAACACCTTCGTCGCCGACCCCCGCGACGTCGCCAAGTCGGGCGACGTCGTCAAGGTCAAGGTCCAGTCCGTCGACATCCCGAGAAACCGCATCTCCCTGACGATGCGCCTGCAAGACGACGGCGCGCCGGGCGCGAGCGGCGGCCGGCCCCCCCGCGGCGAACGACCAGGAGCATCCCGAACGAGTGGTGCCGACTCCGGCCGCCCCCGCTCCGCCCCCGGGCCGGGCGGGGGCGGCCGGGGAGGCGGCTCCGGCGGTTCCGGCAACGACCGCAGGGGCGGCGGCCCGGGAGCGGGCGGTGACCGCAGGGGCAACAGCGCGGGAACCGGGGGAGACCGCGGGGGTGCCGGCTCCGGCAACTCCAATGACCGCCGGGGCGGGGGAACCCAGGGCGGGGCGAAGCGCGATCCCCGCAACTCCCCGGCAGCCCCGGCAGCCCCGGCAGCCCCGGCGAACGGCTCGATGGCCGACGCCCTGCGCCGGGCGGGCCTCGTCAACGACAAGGGCGCCCAGCCCGGCAAGCAAGACCGCCGCTCCAACCGCCCTTAGCGATCGACCCCGCCGCCTGCGCGCGGGCGGGGCCGAACGCGGTTGAATAGGTCTCGTGGCTAACATCGAGGACTTCAGGAAGCTGGTCGCGGGGGACCACGGGCTCGTCGTGGTCTCCGTGACACGCGGCGACGGGACGATCTCTTCGTCGGTGGTGAACGCGGGCGTGCTGCCGCACCCGGTCACCGGGGAGACCGTC
The DNA here is from genome assembly GCA_033854775.1 of Trebonia sp. Taxonomy (GTDB): domain Bacteria; phylum Actinomycetota; class Actinomycetes; order Streptosporangiales; family Streptosporangiaceae; genus Trebonia. The sequence goes on along the minus strand of JAWWPV010000408.1, from coordinate 501 downwards.
GTCGGCATGGTTGTGCGCGGCGGCACGAGGAAGCTCGCGAACTGGCGCGCCCGCCCCTACGCGAACGTCGTCATCAGGTCCGGATGGCAGTGGGCGGCGGCCGAGGGCCGCGTCGACCTCATCGGCCCCGATGACCCGGTCCCCGGCTTCGACGCGGAGCGCCTGCGCCTGCTGCTGCGCGAGATCTTCACCGCGGCAGGCGGTACCCACGAGGACTTCGACACCTACGACCGGGTAATGCGCGAGGAGCGCCGCACCGCGGTCTTTGTCCACCCGGACCGCGTCTACGCGAACCCCGGCCAGTAGGACACACGCTGATCGACTGAAGCTGTACCAAAAAGTGACGGTGACGCCACTAGGCTGCCTGCATGTCCGTCGCGCCGCCCGCCGAGACGCCCGTCTCGGCGTGACCTCTGGCCCGAGTTGCCGCTGCTGGCCGGGCGTTCGCCTGGACCGCAGATCCGGTTCTCGCCGCGCTGCTCGTCAGTGAAAGGTCCCGGG
>JAWWPV010000407.1:0-4596 GCA_033854775.1 Trebonia sp. | reverse complement strand
CGCTCGGCTCGGAGAAGAGCTGGCACCAGATCTCCTCGCCGCGCAGCAGCTTGGGCAGGTACCGCTTCTTCTGCTCTTCCGTGCCCAGTTCGAGTATGGTCGGGCCCGGCATGCCAAGCCCGATGGTGAAGGCGCCCACCGGGAGCGCGAAGTCGCGCGCCACCTGGCTGAACGCGATCTGCTCGACGTTGGTCAGGCCCTGGCCGCCGTACTCGTTCGGCCAGGTGATGCCGGCGAACCCGGCGTCGTAGAGCTTCGCCTGGAATGCCTTCTGCGCGGCGATGTCGGCGCGCCTGGGCTCGCCGAGCTCCGCGTCGCCCCTGCGCGGCGCGTGCTGCTCGAGCCAGGCGCGCGCCCGGTTTCGGAAATCGGTTACGGATAGCTCGCTCATGCCGGCCCATCCCCTGCTAAACCGCAGTTCCGTCTCATCTTCGAGAGTGTCCGAGAAACTGAAATCGGTTATGCTTATCTCCGGTTGAGCGAATCATACGCGGGCGCGGGTGTCAACAGCCGGGGCGCGGGACCGCGGCGATCAGGACTCGCAGGGCGAGCGGCCGGCGCTCGATGCAACCTGACCGCGCACTGCAAAGAATACGTTCTAATATCTGGCCCTAGAGACATGCCCACGATTATCGAATATATATACGATTAGCCAATTAGGGCTTAGGATTCGCGAGCGTGACTCGATCCCGGCCGATCGGGGCCATTGACCGGACCCGGGCGATCTGTTAGACAGAATGTGTTCTGGAAAGTGATGACTCCACATGAGTGGGGAGACCGGATGGCAGGCGGGACCGTGCCCGTGCCGACGCCGGAGACCGAGCCTTTCTGGGCGGGGACGCTGGCGGGCGAGCTCCGGGTGCAGCAGTGCAACAGCTGCGGCAGGCATTACTTCTATCCCCGGCCGTTCTGCCGGTACTGCCAGTCGGCGGACGTGGCCTGGCGGGTGGTGTCCGGCGCCGGCCGGCTCATCTCCTACGTCATCAACTACCGGCCCCTGCCGCCGGCCGATCCGGCCGAGCCCCAGGTGATCGCCCTGGTGGAGCTGGACGAGGGGCCGCGGATGCTCACCAACATCGTCGGCGTGCCGCCCGAGCCCGGGCACCTGCCGCTCGACGCCCGTGTCGAGGTCGAGTTCCAGCCGCGCGGCGACCAGGCGCTGCCGGTGTTCCGCATGAGCGAGCCCGTGTTCCCCATGGCCGGAGAGGGGCCGCGATGACCGGCATGCACGGCGGGAACGCCGCGATCATCGGCGCGAGCGAGACCCGCGAGGTAGGCGTGCTGCCGGACCGCTCGATGATCCAGCTGCACGCCGAGGCCGCGCTCGCCGCGCTCGCCGACGCCGGGCTGGCCGCCGCCGACGTCGACGGGGTGGCGACCGCGGGGCCGTTGCCGCTGGAGGTCTCGCACCACCTCGGCATCACCCCGCGGTGGCTAGACGGCACGATGGTCGGCGGGTGCAGCTTCATGCTCCACGTCCGGCACGCCGCCGCGGCGATCGCGGCGGGGGAGGCCAGCGTCGTGCTGATCACGCACGGCGAGTCAGGCCGGTCCAGGGTCGGCGTCGGCGCCTACCGGTCCAATCCCGCCTCGGCCCAGGGCCAGTTCGAGGCGCCGTTCGGCGCGCTCGCCCCGTACGCGACGTTCACCGTGCCCGCCCTGCGCTTCCTGTACGAGCGGGGGATGAGCAGGCGCGACCTCGCCGAGGTCGTGGTGGCGCAGCGCGAGTGGGCGGTGGACAACCCACGGGCGCTCCGCCGCAAGCCGGTCACGGCGGAGCAGGTGCTCGACGGGCCGCCCGTCGCCTACCCCTTCACCAGGGACATGTGCTGCGTGGTCACCGACGGCGGCGGCGCCCTGGTGCTGACCAGCGCGGAGCGCGCCGCCGACCTGCCGGGCGGCGGGCACGCGGTCTACCTGCTCGGCTCGGGAGAGTCGAGCGAGGCGCCGCTGATGTCGCAGATGGACGACCCCGGCTCGTTCGGCGCCTTCCGCCGGGCCAGCGCGGAGGCGTTCGCCACGGCCGGGGTCAGCCATGCCGACATCGACCACTTCATGGGCTACGACGCGTTCGCTCACCTGCCGCTTTACATGCTGGAAGACGTCGGCTTCGTCGGCCGCGGGGAGTCGGGCGCCTTCATCGCGGAGGGCCACACCCGCAAGGGCGGCAGCCTTCCCATGAACACCAACGGCGGCGGCCTGTCCTACACGCACACCGGCATGTACGGGATGTTCGCCATCCAGGAGGCGGTGCGCCAGCTGCGCGGCCAGGCGGCCGTGCAGGTGCCGGGCGTGACGGTCAGCTTCGTGCAGGGCGTCGGCATGTTCTTCGGGGCGGCAGGCAGCCTCGTGCTGTCCAGCCGCAGGCCCTGACGGACGCACGGGAAGGGAGAACCGGCCACATGTCGCTCAACTTCGACCCCGCGGCGCTCGTGCACGCCGAGCAGTCCTTCACGCTGCACCGGCCCCTGCCGATGGCGGGCACGTCCCGGTCGGTGTCGCGGGTCACCGGGGCCGCTTGACCTTCACGAGCTAGCTCACTGACACCGGAAAAGAGGAATCGCACATGGGCGTCATCGACGGACGGGTAGCCATCATCACGGGCGGTGCGCGCGGCATCGGCGCGTCGGTCAGCCGGCTGTTCGCCAAGGAGGGGGCGTCGCTGGTCATCAACGACCTCGGCGGCGCACCGGACGGCTCGGGCGGCGACGAGGGCCCGGCCAAGCAGATCGCTGACGAGATCGTCGCGGCCGGCGGCGCGGCCGTCTCCGACGGCGGCGACATCGGCAACGTCGCGACCGGCGAGCGGCTGGTCGCCGCGGCCGTCGAGCAGTACGGCAAGCTGGACATCGTCGTCAACGTGGCCGGCATCCTGCGCGACCGGATGATCTTCAACCTGGCCGAGCAGGACTGGGACGAGGTGATCCGTGTCCACCTGAAGGGCCACTACTCCACTGTCCGACCCGCCTCCGCGTACTGGCGCGAGCAGCGCAACCCCCAGGGTCACTACCGCGTCATCAACTTCACCTCGGTGTCCGGCCTCGACGGGTCTCCCGGCCAGCCGAACTACGCGGCCGCCAAGATGGGCATCGTCGGCCTCACCTACTCCCTCGCCCAGGGCCTGGCCCGCTACGGCGTCACCGCCAACGCGATCGCGCCAGGCGCCGCCACCCGGCTCACCGCCACGGTCCCCGCGGACAAGCGCGTGCAGCGCGCGGAGCGGCCATCGGATGAGGACCTGCGGATGTCACCGGACAACATCGCGCCGGTGGCCCTCTACCTGGCGAGCGAGCGGTCTGACTGGCTGACCGGCCGGGTGATCTCCTCCTCCGGGTTCGAGGTGGGCCTGTACGAGAACCCGCAGATCATCAGGCAGCTCAGCGCGCCGGCGCCGTGGGAGTACGACCGGCTCGCCAAGGCGATCGAGGGCAGCTTCCGGCCGGCCGCCAACGGGCTGCCGCGCAGCGTCTTCGCCAGCCAGCTCAGCGGCAACTGACGTACCCGCGGGATGAGGCTGTCATGGACGTCCTTGAAGGCATTCAGGTAGTCGACCTCAGTCACGGGATCGCGGGGCCGGTCGTTGGCATGTTCCTGGCCGACTTCGGCGCCGAGGTCATCAAGGCAGAGCCCCCGGCTGGCGACCCAGCGCGGTCGCTGCCGGGGTTCGCCGCCTGGAATCGCGGCAAGAAGGGCGTCATCGCCGACCCGGCGGACCCCGCCCGCCGCCGCTGGCTGGCGGAGCTCATCGCCGGGGCCGACGTGTGCCTGGTGTCCGACGCCGGCACGCTGGCCGGCTACGGCCTGGACCGGTGGCGGCTGCTCCGGGACAGCCCCCGGCTTGTCCTGGTGGAGACCCCCGCGTACGCGGGGGACGCCCCCTGGTACGGCGGCGCGGAATCGCACGGGCTGCTCGCGGCGGCGCTTGGCGTCGCGTGGCGGCAGTCCTCCCACGACGGCGGCCCGGTGGAATCCGTCGCGCGGTTCCTGCTCCAGGTGCACGGCGTCTGGGCCACGGTCTGCGCGGTGGCGGCGCTCGTCGAACGCGAGCGCTCCGGCTTCGGCCAGCTGGTCAGCGTGTCGGGCGTGAATGCCGTCATGGAGGCGAACATCGGGTCGTTCAGCGTCGACCCGGCGCTGCCTGACCCGCCGACGGGCATCGGCCCGGGCGGCCGGCACCCCACCTACACGCGGTTCGTCGCCAGGGACGGCAAGTGGCTGGCGTCCGGCGCGCTCGGCGCGAAGTTCGAGACGGCGCTGCTCGGCATCCTGGGCCTGTCCTGGATGCTGGCGGAGGAGCGGATGGGCGGCCGGGTCCAGAACCTGGTCAGGGCCGGGAACATCCTCTGGGCGAACGAGCTCACCTCCGCCGCCTTCCTGACCAGGGACCGGGACGAGTGGCTGGAGCTCATGACCGGGCTCGGCGTCCCCTGCGGCCCGCTCGACGACAGGGACCGCTGGCTGGACCACGAGCAGGTCCGCGCGATCGGCATGCGCGCCGAGGTCGACGACCCGGAACGCGGCCGGGTGGTCATGCCGGGCGTGCCGGTGAACCTCACCGGCGCGCCCGGGCGGGTCCGCGGCCCGGCGCCCGCCCTC
>JAWWPV010000406.1:0-4257 GCA_033854775.1 Trebonia sp. | reverse complement strand
TCCGGTGTCGGCAGCGATCCGTTGGTGGACAGTGCGCGGCTGAAGGTGGACTCCGGGTCGAGCGCCGCGGCTCCCAGCGCCATGAGCAGCTCCCGCTGCGCCGGATCGGTGATGCCGTCAAGCGCGTTGGGATCTGGCGGCGGCATGTCGGCCAGCGGCGCCACCCGGAGAATGTCCTCGGCGGGCAGCCCGATGTGGAAGTCGAGCCCGAGCGGCTTGGCGATCTCGGCCTGGAACACCTCCCCCAGCCTGCTGCCCGTCGCCTTCGCGATCAGGGCGCCGGTCAGCCAGCCGTAGGTCAGGGCGTGGTACCCGTGCGCGGTGCCGGGCTCCCACACCGGCACCTCCTGCTCGAGTACCTCGACGATCCTTGATCCCTCGATCACCTCTTCGCGGGTGAGCTTCCGGTCCAGGTACGGCAGGCCAACCTGGTGCGTGAACAGGTACCGCACGGGCACCTCGCCCTTGCCGCCGCCGGCGAATTCCGGCCAGTACTTGGCCACCGGTGCGTCGAAGTCGAGCAGCCCGCGCTGGGCGAGGAGCCAGGCCAGGATCGCGGTGGCTCCCTTGGTGGCGGAGTAGACGATCGACACCGAGTCCTCGGTCCATGGCCGACCGGTCGACACGTCGGCGGTGCCGCCCCAGAGGTCCACCCTGGGCTCGCCGTCGACGTAGACGCCGAGCGACGCTCCCTTGTCCCCGTGGCTGCGGAAGTTCTCCGCGAAGGCGTCGCGCACGCCCTCGAAGCCAGGCGCCACCCAGCCGCCGATCTCCGTCTCGCTAACCATCATCCCTGCTCCTCACACCAGGTCGTCGGCGATGGGGGGCTCGGCGATCCCGGGGACGGCGGGGAGCCCGGTCTCCAGGGAGTCTTCCGCCGCGATGATGTCCGCGAGCCTGGCGCTCTGGTGGCGCAGCTTGCGCGGCACGATGAACAGGCCGTTGATCACGTAGCCCAGCAGCGAGACGACGGCGAGCATCAGGAACATGGCCACGTACACGCCTTCCTTGGGCACGTAGACGCCGCCGAGCGCGGCGACCGGCTTCACGTTCGCCGTCTCCACCGCGAGGATCACGGCGGTGGCCAGCGCGGCCGTCGGCAGGGCCATGGCGTACTGGATGCCGAAGGTGGTGGACATGTTGTCCTGCCGTCCGGCGGCGGACGTCAGCGCCCAGCCGACGTTGAAGGCGATGATGATGCCCACGCCGTAGATGGCGACCTCGATGTAAAACAGCCACAGCGAGCTGTGCAGGAAGGCCATCATGGTGAACGCGATCACGCACAGCACGCCGCCAAGCGCGATCGGCGGGCGCGGTCCGAACCTGGCCAGCATCGGCTTGGAGATCGCTGCCGCCACGAAGGATGCCGGCAAGATGGGCAGCAGCGCCATCGCCGAGCGCAAGACCGTGTCGCCGAAACCGTAGCCCGCCACGCTGGGCGTCTCGGCCAGGCCCGGTTCGAGGATGTACAGGCCGCTGGCGGTGATGGCGACGGTGCAGTAGACGCTGTAGCCGGCGGTGACCTGGCGGACGTCCATGCCCTTGAAGTCCATCAGCGCGTGCGGGGTGACGCGCTGCTGGTAGATCCAGGCGCCCAGGATGACGACACCGAGCACGAACAGCGCGATGATAGCGGCGGAGTCCCAGCCCCAGGAGCCGCCGAAGCTGAGCGCGAGCAGCAGGCAGACCAGCCAGGCGCCGAGCCCGACCGAGCCGAGCCAGTCAACCGGCACCTTGACCCGGTCCTTCTGCGGGGTCTCCGGCATGACCAGGACCTGGACGAGCAGGACGAGGTACCCGGCCGCGACGATCCAGAAGAACGAGCTCCACGAGGCGCCGAGATCGAGCAGGACGCCGCCGAGAATGAGCCCGAGCGGCGTCATGATGGAGATCAGCGTGCCGTTCCACAGCGCCGCCCGCTCCAGCCCCTTTTCGTTCGAGCGGATCTTCAGCATGGCCCACGACATCGGGGCGCAGACACACAGGCCGATGACGACCCGTCCCACCAGCAGCTCCGCGAACGAGCTCGCCAGGGCGCACAGCACCGAGCCGACGATGCCGAGGCTCAGCATCGGAAGCAGCACCTTGCGGTGGCCGAAGACGTCCGCGGAGCGGGCGCTGAGGCCCACCATGACCGCCGTCGCGATGCTGAGGGAGTTGATCGCCCAGCTCGTCTCCGCCCCGGACAGGTGCAGCGCCGCTTCCATCTTCCCGAGCAGCGGCAGCAGGGCCACCCCCTGCACGTCGGTGACACAGCCGATGACCAGCAGGAAGGTCAGCGCGAAAGCCGCTGAGTTGGTTCCCGTCAGAGGTCTCGAGTCGGCATAGGCGACCGCCCTGCGGCGTCGCGTCGCTGTGTACTGGCTCATTTTCTACTACCTTCCGCCGTTCGACCGCGTCCTTGCGTAATCGTTCGGATAGGGCTGGGCAGATGCCGCGCAAACTTGTGCACCAGAGCTGAATAGGTGCGAGGAAGATGCGGTAATTCTGCCGCGCTCAAATAATGAGCGCAGCAAAGGCAAGGCGAGGCGGGGTTTAGGGTCACCGCTCACCGAGTCTGTGTTCCGGCGTTTTAGGCCTGGCGCATTTTCTGGTTATTCACGCTCTCACGCATGTGCCCTCCCATGGCCCATGGCAGCAGCAGGCGATCCCTGGTTGAACCTGTTGCCTCGTGGTGCAACAGGTTCAATGCTGGTTGGTCTTCCTGTAGTTTGACTAGCCGCTATGTCATGTGACTAGAAAGCTAGATCTGCGCCTCCCCGCTGTCAAGAGGTCAGTTTCCGTGTGCTATAGAACTGCATGCATGCTCTCCAGCTGCCGCGATAGCCCGGTCGAGAACTGTTTTCGGCCCTCGGGCGGCGGCCGCATCCCGAAGTGTCGTGCGCCCTGCAGGCAAGCCGCGGCATGCCGCGACATGCCGCGGCGGCATGGTCGGCACTGGCCGCATGAGGCCCGCGGCGGGCAGGCCCCGCCGCGGGGAAGTCCGCAAAAGGGCGCCCGGCCAGCCGCGGAAACCCACGGCGCGCGGCCTGATAAGTACGCAGTGACATCCAAAAACGTTTATGCCATCCTCGCATCATGACAACTCCTACAGCGCAGTTCCGCGCGGCGCGGGATTTCCTCCTGGCCCATCGCACCGACTACGAGACGGCCTATGCCAAGTTCACCTGGCCGCGTCCTGCTACGTTCAATTTCGCCGTTGACTGGTTCGACGCGGTGCTCGCGGCCGAGCATCCGGACCGCGTGGCGCTGCGGCTCATTGAGGAAGACGGCCGGGATGCCAGGTACACGTTCGCCGAACTGTCCGCGCGCTCTGCCCGGCTCGCGGGCTGGCTCCGCGGCCACGGCGTCCGGCGCGGCACCCGCGTGCTTGTGCTGCTCGGCAACCAGGTCGAACTGTGGGAGACAACCCTCGCGGTCACCCGGCTGGGCGCCGTGATGATCCCGGCCACGACGCTGCTCGCCGACGCCGACCTGCGCGACCGGGTAGCGCGGGGCGGCGTTGGCGTGGTGATAGCCCAGGCCGGCATCGCGCCCCGGTTCGCCAGCGTTCCCGGGGTGTACGTGCGCGTCGCGGTCGGCGGTGACGCGCCCGGCTGGCTGCGGTACGCGGACAGCGCCCAGGCCGCCCCGGTGTTCCAGCCAGACCAGGCGACCAACGCCGACGACCCGCTGCTGCTCTACTTCACCTCCGGCACCACCGCGCTGCCCAAGCTGGTGGAGCACACGCACATCAGCTACCCGGTGGGGCACCTGTCGACGATGTACTGGATCGGCCTGCAGCCAGGAGACGTCCACCTCAACGTGTCCAGCCCGGGCTGGGCCAAGCACGCCTGGTCGTGCGTCTTCGCGCCCTGGATCGCTGGCGCGACCATCTGCATGTACAACTACGAGCGGTTCAGCGCCGCGGCGATGCTCGACACGCTGCGCGACGCGCGGGTCACCACTTTCTGCGCGCCGCCGACCGTGTGGCGGATGCTGATCCAGGAAAACCTGGCCGCCTGGCGCGACCAGCTCAGCCTGCGCGAGCTGGTGGGAGCGGGCGAGCCGTTGAACCCGGAGGTCATCGAGGTCGTCCGGCGGGAACTTGGCATCACCATCAGGGACGGCTTCGGGCAGACGGAGACGTCACTGCAGATCGGCAACTCGCCCGGGCAGCCCGTTAAGGCAGGCTCGATGGGTCGGCCGATGCCCGGTTTCTCGATCACGCTGGTCGACCCCGCCACCGGCGAGGTGGCGAGCGTACCGAGCCGGGAA
>JAWWPV010000405.1:0-2682 GCA_033854775.1 Trebonia sp. | reverse complement strand
GGCGCCGACCGCGGGGTCGCGCCATGGCACAGGCCCGGACAGCGCCCAGTCGAGCTTGAAGACGCCCGGGCCGTACCGGTACTCGCTGAGCCTGCGCGCGTACCCGGCGGGCAGCCGCCCGCCGCAGACGGCAAGCACCTGCCTGGGCGTCAGGTCGAGCAGGATGGCCGGGGCGCGGGGCAGCTCGTCCAGGTCGCGTACCCGATGTCCCGTCTCGACGACACCGCCGCACCGGGTAAGGCGCTCAACGAGGGCGGCGGCGACCCGCGCCGACCCGCCACGAACGACCGGCCAGCCGACCTGGTGCGCGAGCGCGGCGAGCAGCAGCCCGTATCCCCCGGTGATCGGCCTGCGGAGGTCGACCATCGAGTGCGCGGCCATCCCCGCGAGCGCGGCGCGGCCCCGCTCGCCCTTGAAGAGCGCCCGGCCGAGGAGGGTCGCGGGCAGCGCGCCAAGCGCTCCGTACCTGGCCAGCCGGATCGGCGCGCGGGGCACCGACAACGGGGAGAGCAGGCTGTCCACCAGCCCGAAGTCGCCGCCCGCCGTGGCACCGACCGACTGCCGCCAGGCGGCCGCGTCCCTGCGCGAGCCGAGCCCGTCCGCGGTTTCCGCCACGTCCCGGTGGACGAGGACCGCGTCCTGCCCGTCAAGCGGGTGCGCCGCCTGCACCGCCGGGTATGCCCACTCGACGTCCAGGTCGAGTTCCCTGAACGCCGCCGACGCCCTCGCCAGCGGGAGCACCGCGGCGCAGAAGTCGTGAGTGAACCCGTCGAGCCCGGTTAGCGGCCCGCTCCGCAGCCCGCCGCCGGCCTCGTCCGCCGCCTCAAGCAGCAGCACCTTGAGCCCGGCCTCCGCGAGCATGACGGCGCCGACGAGCCCGTTCGGTCCCGACCCGACGACTACCGCATCAAATCCGTCCGCCTGTTTCACTGGTCTCCGATGTCGTACCCACCCACGAGCACAGCCAGGGCCGACTAGGCGCCTTGTGGCGGGCGGCGGCCACCGTAGATGACGAAGTCCAGTTCCTTCCAGAAGACGTCCACGCCCTCGAAGCCCGCCGCGCGCAGGAAGCCGAGCTGCGGGTCGAGCGGGACCATGTACCTGACGTGGTTCTCGTAGCGGAACTGCTCCTCCGCCGTCCGGTCGTGCCGCTTGTGGGCGGCCGACGGGTCGCGCCGGTCACCGACCCGTAGCCACGCCTCCTCGACGACCGGGTCGGGCGGCAGCACCGGGTCGTAGTTGAGGTACCAGCCGCCCGGTGCCAGGTGCGCGATGATCTCGGCGAACAGCGACCGCTTGCGCTCGTCCCTGAGGTGGTGCACGGACAGCGAGCTGATCACGGCGTCCACCGGGTCTGGAATGGACGCCGGCCAGGCACCGGCCGCCGTCAGGTCGAACTCCACGTAGGTGTACCGGCCGGCGTACGGCTCAAGCTCAACCTCGCCCTGGGCCATCATCTGCGGCGAGAAGTCGGCGAGGACGGCGTGCGCGGCGGAGTAGTGGTCGAGGATCGTCCGGGCGGCGGCACCGGTGCCCGCGCCCAGGTCCACCAGCGTGAACGGCTCGTCGACGGCGAACGGGAGCAGTTCCGCCATCATGACGCGGCGCTCGGCGTCCCGCTGCGCCCGGTCGATCTCGCGCGACTTCCAGAAACTGACGCCGATGTCCGACTTCCACACGGCGGCGTTGGTGTCCTCGGTATCCGACATGCAACAGATGTTAACGCCGGCCGTTGGGCCAGCTAGGAGTTGTCCAGGCTCTTCCTGATCTGCGGCATGGCCACGCCGCGCACCTCCAGCTTGGCCCGCTCGACCCTGGTGGTCGTCAGCGCGGGCAGCCAGGTGACGCCCCACGCGGCGGCGTCGAGCTTGGCGGCGCTCCAGATCTCGTACCCGATACCGTCGAGCGCCTGCGAGACCCCGCTGCCCAGGCCCCACGCGCCGGAGCCGGCCACCGCCGCCACCGTCACCAGCGACGCCCACACCTGGCTAGCTCCGTTGAGGGTCGAGATCACCAGGTAGAGCAGGCCGGCCAGCGCCGCCAGGGCGACCACCACGAGCGGCCAGAACCGGCGCAGGATGACCGCGCTGATCATCCGGGCGGCCCGGGCGATGGACGACCCCGCGTGCACCCAGGCGCCCATGCTCGGCTGCACGGCGACCTCCGGGTCGGCGATGAGCACCGACCGCCAGACCCAGCCCTGGACGCGCAGCGCCTGCAGCACGACGTCCGCGTCCGACGACCAGGTGTCCGCGCCCGGCGACTTGATCCGCGCGCTGTTGACGTCGATCCAGTCCGCCCAGTTATCGAGCGACCTGGACACGATCGTGGCGGCCCCCGACGGCAGCTGCGTGCCCGCGCCGCTGAGCAGCGTCTGCACGGCGGCCAGGCGGGGACGCGCGAACAGGCCGAACAGGCCGCTCGGCCGGCTGGCCGGGGATTCCTCGCCCGGCGCGGCGATGCGCGGAAGCCACGCCAGGTCGCTGAGCGAGAGGCCGAGCTGGTAGGCGCTGATCCGCTCCGGGTCATCGGCGAACTGGTCGAGGACGGCCTGGTTCAGGCCCGACACCGCGGCAAGGAGCTCCGTCTCTGCGAACGGCGGCGCCGCGGCGGCTGCCGCCGCGTGCACGGCATCGTCCGCCTGGGCCTCGTCGGCGGCCTTCGCCGTGGCGAGGTTCTCCG
>JAWWPV010000404.1:0-2928 GCA_033854775.1 Trebonia sp. | reverse complement strand
CGATGAACACCCCGGCCACCTCCGCGCGGACACCGAGCGCCGTGAGCTCGTCTCGTTCGAGCGGCGTGACCGCGTCGTAGATCGTGGACAGCCCCGAACTCCAGGCGCCGATGGAGACCACCGCGATTGTCACGCTGGGGATGAGCCCGAACGCCTCGGCGATGTCGCCCTGGCTGCGGATCGCTGTCGCGGTCGCGGCATCGGAAACCAGCATCGGCGCGTAGAACACGTGGGCGGTCCCGCCGCCGACGCGGGCGACGCCGCGCACCAGCTCGAGCAGGTCCCTGCCGTCCGGGGGCGGCACCGCTCCGGTGAGCTGGACGATCGGGCACGGCGGCAGCTGGGTGAGCGCGGCGGTGAGCCCGCTCAGCGTCCGCGACCAGGTCAGGCCGAGCACGTCGCCCGGCGTGATCAGGTCCATCAGCACCTGGCCGGCCGCCTCGCCGAGGCGCTGTCGCAAGGGCGACCCGTCCGAAGGGAAGGTGAACACGAACGCGTGCTTCAGGCCGAAGACCGAGCAGAGCTCGGCAGAAAGGCCGGCGTCGAGGGCGCCGCCCGGCAGGCCGATCTCGATGCGGACGAGCCCGCTCTCCCGCGCGGAATCGAGCAGCCGGGCCACCCGGAACCTGCTGATCCCGAGCCGGTCCGCGATGTCGACCTTGGAGACGCCCTCCAGGTAGAACTGCCGCGCCACCCGCGCGGCCAGGACGACTTCTGACGGTCGGTCTGCCGACAAGCTGGCCATCTACGCCTCCGCCGTGTGCTCATTTGAGCGCACTTATCTCATATTTGCAGCTTTTCTTGACATTGCCTAGCCGCGAGTTCACTGTGATGGCAAGCACATCTGAGCAACGACCCGCTCAAATGAGCATAGCGGAGGTTCAATACATGAGTTCGTCCAGGTTCGGGACCAGGTTCAGAAAGCGCCGACTGGCTGCCGCGGCCTGCGTGGCCGCGGTGGTAACGGCGGCCGCCGCGTGCTCAAGCGGCGGCGGTTCGAGCAACAGCGGCACCGCCGCGAGCGGCAGCAACAGCAGCACCGGCACGGTGACGGTCGCGGTGGTGTCCAACCCGCTGATCACCGGGCAGATGATCCCGCTCACCCAGTCCGTGTTCGAGAAGCAGAACCCGGGGATCACCGTCAAGTTCGTCACCTATACCGAAGGCGACCTGCGTGCCGCGATCGAGAAGGACGTGAGCACGCACAGCAACTCGTTCAACGTCGTCATGATCGGCCCGTACGAGGCGCCGCTGTTCGCTAAGAACAACTGGCTCGTCGACCTGTCCAAGCAGTACATCGCGAGCGACCCGGCCTACGACGCGGCTGACCTGGTGCCCTCGGTCGCCAAGGCGCTGTCGTACAACGGCGACCTGTACGCCGCGCCGTTCTACGGCGAGTCCTCGATGCTCTACTACAACAAGGCCCTGCTCAAGGCGGCGGGGGTCACCCTGCCGCTGCACCCGACCTGGCCGCAGGTCCAGGCCGCGGCGGCGAAGGTGAACCAGCCGGGCAAGGTATCGGGCATCTGCCTGCGCGGCCTGGCGGGCTGGGGCGACAACATGGCGTCCCTCGACACGGTGATCAACACGTTCGGCGGCGAGTGGTACAACACCAGCTGGCAGGCGCAGCTCAACTCGCCTGCGGTCTCGCAGGCCGTGAACTTCTACGTGAACCTGGTCAAGCAGTACGGCGAGCCCGGTGCCTCCAACGACAGCTTCAACCAGCTGCTGACGCTGTACGGCCAGGGCAAGTGCGCGATGTGGTACGACGCCACGGTCGCGGCTACCTCGATCGCCACCACCTACCCGAGCGTCTTCGCCCAGACCGGCTACGCGTTCGCGCCGACCGAGAAGACCTCGTCCTCCGGCTGGCTATGGTCCTGGGCGCTCGGCATCCCGCAGGGCGTCAACGACCAGAGCGCCGCGTGGAAGTTCGTCTCCTGGGCCACCTCGAAGCAGTACGACACCCTGGTCGCGCAGAAGTACGGCTGGTCGGCGGTGCCGCCTGGCACCCGGACCTCGCTCTACAACAACCCGAACTACCAGAAGGCGGCCAGCGCGTTCGCCAACATCACGCTGCAGTCGATCAACGGCGCCGACCCTGCGCACCCGACGGTGAACCCGGTCCCCTACGTTGGCGTCCAGTACGTCGACATCCCGCAGTTCGCCACACTCGGGCTGACGGTCGGCCAGCAGATCGCCGGCGCGATCGCCGGCACGGAATCGGTGAGCCAGGCACTGTCGGCGGCCCAGTCCGCCGCCTCGGCCTACACACCGCAAGAACTGTCCGGCAGCAACTGACGTAGGGACAGTCGAGAACATGGCCGTTCTTGAGGACGTCACATCGCCCCCCGCGACCGGGCTCCGGCCGCGGGGGGTGGGCCGGCGCGAGCGATGGTCGCGGCGCCTGCCGCTGCTGCCCGCGCTGATCTACACCATCATCGTCACCCAGGTCCCGTTCCTGGTGACACTCTGGTACAGCTTCCAGAGCTACTTCTGGAACGAGCCCGGTGGCGCGCACTGGACCGGGGTCTCCAACTACAAGGAAGTGTTCACCGACCCGAACTTCCGCAGCGCGCTGTGGCGTTCGGTGACCATGACGGCGATCGCGGTGATCGTCGCGATGCTCCTCGGCATCGCGCTGGCGGTGCTCCTGGACAAGAAGTTCCTCGGCCGCGGCGTGGTCCGCACGCTGATCATCACCCCGTTCCTGGTCATGCCCGCGGCAGCCGCGCTGGTCTGGGCCGGCCCGATGCTCGACCCGAACTTCGGCTTGCTGAACTACCTGCTCGAGCCGTTCGGCGTCAATCATGTGGCCTGGCTCAGCACGCACGCGCTGGGCTCGGTGATCGTGGTCATGATCTGGCAGTGGACGCCGTTCATGACCCTGATCCTGCTAGCCGGCCTGCAGGGCCAGCCGCCCGAAAC
>JAWWPV010000403.1:0-3641 GCA_033854775.1 Trebonia sp. | reverse complement strand
GTCATGGCGTGCGCCCTCGTCGCCGCCCATGTCCTGCTGCGGCCGGCATCCAAAGCCGCGGGTCCCGCGCGCTTTACCCGGTTCCGCGCGTTCAGCGCGCCTAGACCTCCCGGGCTGTGGCCCTTCGTGTCCTCGGTGGCGTTCAGCCGGGACGGCAGGACCCTGGCTGTGGGGCTGACCAACGAAACATCGGCCAGTCCGGATAATTCCGGCACCACGTCCCTGTGGAATGTGGCCACGGGACGCCGGATTGCCACCCTGGGATTGAGCGGGGGCCCGGAGGCCTTCGCCCCCGACGGGACGATGCTCGCCGCCGTCGGGGGCTTCGGCAACTCCGCTACGTTCTTGTGGGACACGGCCACCAGGAAGAGCGTCGGCATCCTGGCCGACCACCAGGATGCGAGCGTCGAGAACATCGCGTTCAGCCCCAACGGAACGACCCTCGCCGCTGCCGATTCGAACGGCATCGTCTACCTCTGGTCCGTTCCCGCCCGGCGCGTGGTCCGCAACCTGGCAGAGATAGAGGCACCGGTTTCCTCGCTGGCTTACAGCCGCAACGGCACCATCCTCGCCGCCGGGCTTGGCAATAACCAGGTGCTCCTGTGGAACCCGGCCACCGGCCAGCAGGCCGGCGCCCTGACGGGAGCGGGGGATGCGCCCATCACCTCGGTCGCCTTCAGCCAGGACGGCTCCATGATCGCGGCCAGCGATCAAAGCGGCGCGACCTACCTGTGGAACGCGGCCACCAAGCGTCGGATCGCCACTTTCCACGACCCCGGCAGCTACGGAGCCGACGCTGTGGCCTTCAGCCCGGATGGCACGATGCTGGCCACCGGGGACAGCGACGGCAGCACCTATCTGTGGAACCTGTCGGCCAGGACGCTGGCGGGCACACTGACGAACCCGACGGGGCAGGTCACGTCCCTGCTCACCGGGGAGTCGCGGACCGCGGTCTTCTCCGTGGCCTTCAGTCCCGACGGGAAGACCCTGGCCACCGCTGACACCAACGGCAGCGCCTACCTGTGGCGGATCCGCTGACCGCGGGCACCGTCAGCGGGCCGACCGCTTGCGTGATCCCGGCCCTTCACATCAGCTAGCGCCGGTCACGCCCGGTACAGAGACGCGGGCACATGCTGGCGGGCAGCGTGGATACGGGACTTCGGCGTTCCGCCCGGGATGCCCAGGTAGTCGGCGATCTCGGCGTAGTCCAGCTGGCAGACGTCCCGCAGCACCGGCGGGGTGACCAGCTCCGGCCGGTCGGCGCCCAGCCGTTCCAGCGCGTCGAGGAGGTCGAGCCGGGAAGTCGGTCGGCGGGCTCGGCCCGCGCTCAGGTCGGCGCTGGCTGGAACCCTGGCGGGGATAGTGGCCTGCCAGCATCCGCGCGTGATGGTGACCGCTAGCGGGCCGTTTCTTCTCTGTCCCAGCGTGTGTCACCTTGTCGCGCTGTAGACCGTTACGTTGCGGGGTCCACGGGCAGATAGCGGACGGCGTCCGTCTCGCCAGGACGGTCGGTGTAACCGTCGGCTTTCTACGGACGGCCACGGACGGGCCGCGCTGGCGGTGCGTTCCGGCTTGACGTGCGGGTCTGAGTCGGGAGTGCATCTCCCTGTGTCCGCCCCGCGGTCCCGCGTGATTTCCCGGGACGCGGGCGACTGGTGCAGGCTCGGTCCCGGCACCCATGTGAGGCTGACGCCGCCCTGCTGGCAAGCGAGCTGTCCGGCGACAGCATCCGAGGCGGGACGACCGGTGGACTCCGCTCTTGGGGAGATACCACCATCCGGTGGCGAGCGACCGCAGGTCAGGAGTCACGGACCTGGACATAGGCCGACACCGATTCTCCTGTTGCCGCGAACGCCCGGTGCAGCGCACGGACACGTTGAGCTCGCGTGCCAGTGACGCCGGGGACAGGTCGGGGCTGGCGAGGCGGCGGTCCGTGATCTCCATCGCCGCGCGGGCCAGTGCCGGCGCCAGCAGGGGCTCGGCGTCGTCGAATTCCCGGACCAGGGCCCCCTTGGCCAGCTGGAGCAGAGCGTCGCGGGCGCCCTGCAAGCCGGCCGGGGTGAGGTCGCGCGCGGTCTCCCTGACGGTGCTGGCGTGAGCCATGAGCACGCGCGCCTCCGGGGAGCGGGCCGAGCCGATGATCTGCCGGCCGCCGGTCAGCGGCCGCAGGGCCGGAGCGGGCAGGACCAGGACCATGGCCGTCGTGCAGCGAGGGCCGGCCGCGCCGGGAGAACCGCGAGGCGCCCTCGGATGCCCCCCGACGCGTTGTCCGACGGCGACAGCCCGGCGTGCTTGACCATGGAAGAAGAGGTCTCGTAGCGGCGGGGGTCGCCGGTCTCGGCCAGGATGACCGCCGCGCCGACCAGTGTGAGCCCGCGGATGTCCCTGAGCCGGGAGGCCGCCGCCCGTGGGGCGGCTGTCGTCTAATTTGCGGCTCGCCGTGTGAACATCATCGCGGCGATCGTTCCGCTCGTATTCGGCGTAGGCGATTACGGGCGGACCAGCCTCAAGACCCGACGATGATGGTGCCTATGGCCGATTCCGGGCCGGGCCCATCCTGACGGTCGACTTTCCACCAGCCCAGCACGTCCTGGTATTCCGGCTGGGGAACCGCACGTCCCTCGGCAGTCATCAACCGCCCCTGATGTGCCTGGGCATAACGCGCTCGAACCGAGTAGGCGCCGGGCTCGTCGGGAACAACGATGCCGCACGACACATTGACCCACTCAGCCGGACCCGGGTTATCTTCCGCCATCGCGTCGACGCCGGCGCGCCAATAGACCACCTTCATGCCTCCCCCGCTGCGCTGCTTGCCGTTCCATACCGACGCCTGAGCGCGACCCTGGCCCGCCAGCCCGACGATCACCTGGTTCATGGCGTTGCCGCACTCCGGGCAATCATGAAGGACATCGAAACTGAGCTCGTGTGACCCGCCTCCGCGGACGTGCACTGTGTCGCCCTGGCCATCGATCTTCACGTTGCGGATCTTGAACCGGAATCCCGTCCCGCCCCCGTACGGCTCGACCATTTCGGTGCCGGGTGACAAGAGATGCTCGGCCACGCCGGTGCGGGGTGACGAGAGATGCCTGGCCTCGCCGGTGCGGATACTCGTGGCCGACGACCAGAGTTCGGAGCCGTCCACCGCCTCGAGCACCACGGTCCTCTCGTCCCGCACAGCGAGCCGCGCGGATGGCTGTCCGGCCGTGCCCGTCGCCCATACCGCCTGCCCGTCACGGTCGTAGAGGACCAGGTTGCCGTCGTCCTGCAACTTCAGGTCGCCGACGGACGTGCCGTGCGTGTTGCTCGCCCACAGCGGCACCGCCTTGCCCAGTTCGTAGCGGTACAGGACGAGGTTCCCGTCGTCCTGATGGAACAGGCAGCACGAGCCGGACGGCGAGTACAGCGCCAGGCGGCGCAAGGTGCGGCGCAAGGTCTGGCCGACGAGCATCACTGACCCGGCTTGAACGGGCGTCTGGGCGGGGCAGGGCGGTTTCGGGCCCATGTTCTCGGACAGGACTTCGAAGTCGGTCAGGAGGCACACGAGACCACCGTCCGCGCCGCGTCCGGCCCAGGTGCGGTAGTCGCCGTGTGCCCAGCCCGTCGGGAACATCACCATCGCGTCCTCGACCGGCCATGGCGGG
>JAWWPV010000402.1:0-7985 GCA_033854775.1 Trebonia sp. | reverse complement strand
AGTTCAACGGTATATAAAGATCGCATGAGTAATCGTGCGATGCGGGGGACTCCAGAAGGAGGCCCTGCATGGATGTGATCGAGGCGGTCGGCCTCGGGAAGCGGTACGGCCGGAAGTGGGGCCTGCGGGACTGCACGCTGTCGGTCCCGGCGGGGTGCGTGACCGGTCTCGTCGGCCCGAACGGGTCGGGCAAGACCACCCTGCTCAGCCTGGCGGTCGGCATGATCCGGCCGACCGCCGGCACGGTCCGGGTGGCCGGCGAGACCGCGGGGTCGCTCGCGGCGCGGGACCTGACCGCCTTCGTGGCCCAGGACGCGCCCCTGTACCAGAACCTGCCTGTCCGGGACATGCTCCGGGTCGCCAGGAACCTGAACGTGCGGTGGGACCAGGACCGGGCCGTCTCCCGGCTGGACGGCCTGGGGATTCCGCTGAAGCAGCGGGTCGGGGCGCTGTCCGGCGGGCAGAAGGCACAGCTCGCGCTCACCATCGCGCTGGCCCGCCGGCCCGAGCTGCTGGTGCTCGACGAGCCGCTCGCCGCCCTGGACCCCCTCGCGCGGGCCGACTTCATGAAGTCGCTACGCGAGGCCGTCGCCGCGGACCAGATCTCGGCGGTGTTCTCCACGCACGTGGTCGCCGAACTGGAGCAGGTCGCCGACTACCTGATCGTCCTCGGGCGCGGCGCGGTGCTGCTGTCCGGCACGACGGCCGAGCTGACCGCCGCCCACGGCGGGCAGAGCCCGGAGCAGGTCATTCTGTCCGCCCTGCGGGAGAACGCGGAGTTCGCGCAGGGCCAAGCTCAGGAGGTAGCGAGATGACGGCGGCGGCCATTCCCAGCCGGCGGGAGCGGGCAGCGGCCCGGCCGGTGCCCTGGACCCGGCTGGCCTGGGTTGCCTGGCGGCAGCACCGCGCGGCACTGGCCGGCGCGGCGGCGCTCCTCGGAGTGATCGCGGCCTACCTGGCGTATATGGGGTGGGAGATCCACCGTGCCTACGATTCCTTCAACGCCTGCCTGCCGGCTTCGCTGGGCGGCCTGCCGATGCGGCAGGCAGGGAGACCACCGGTGGTCACGCCAGCCTGCGGGGCGCTCGATCGCGCCTTCATGTCCTTTTACGGCACCGGGCGGGGCTCCGTGCTGTCGTCCGGTATCAACGCGCAGGTGGTCCCGTTCCTGCTATTGGCCGTCCCGGTGCTGGTCGGCGCCTTCGTCGGCGGGCCGGTGCTGGCCCGCGAACTGGAGTCAGGCACGTTCCGTTTCGCGTGGACGCAGGGCGCGGGCCGGGTGCGCCTGGCGGCAGCCCGCCTGGTGCCGCTCGCGGTCGTCCTCACCGCCGCCGCGTACGGTGTCAGCGCGCTGCTCTCCTGGTAC
Source organism: Trebonia sp. (assembly GCA_033854775.1). Lineage (GTDB taxonomy): Bacteria > Actinomycetota > Actinomycetes > Streptosporangiales > Streptosporangiaceae > Trebonia. Next base: position 6,619 of record JAWWPV010000402.1, on the reverse strand, counting down.
ATCGGCCCTTTCGTGCAAGCTGGGGTCACCGGCAGGTACCCCATGCAGCTGTTCGGCACCATGGGCACGGACTTCGCGGCGTGGACACTGTTCAGCTTCGCGGTGGCCGCGTTCGCCGGGGTGCTGCTGCGCCGGACGGTCCCCGCGATGGCGGCCTCCATCGTCGTCCTCACGACGGCGGACGTCGTCACGATGATGGCGCTGCGCCAGCATTACGCGACCCCGATCGTCGTCACGGGCAACGAACCGGCCGGCATCGGCAACTTGGTCGTGGGCAACTGGTTCACGACCACCGGCGGCGTGCCCGTCAACCAGGCCACCGTCTTCAACGCCCTCGGGCGACTCCCGTTCGGAGTCACCCCCAGCACCGCCATGCTGGCCGCGCACCACTACCTCCAGTGGTGGTCGTACCAGCCGGCCAGTCGCTGGTGGCAGTTTCAGCTAACCGAGGGCGGGTGGCTGGTCGCCGCGTCACTCCTCCTCATCGCCGGGACGGTCCTGCTGATCCGCCGCCGCCCCGCGTGACTCCCGCCCGAGATCCCGAATGCGGTGTCCCGCATCGGCTGACAATAATCAGTTGAACAGAATATAAAGAATGTATGAGTAAGCGGGCGATGCAGGAGACCACGTTCCTGATCCTGACCGCGCTGGCCCAGGCGCCGCAGCACGGGTACGGGATCATCCAGGACGTCGGGCGGATCTCGGGGAAGCGGGTCGCGCTGCGGGCCGGGACCCTGTACGGGGCGCTGGAGCGGCTGGACGCGGACGGGCTGATCGCCATGGACCGGGAAGAGGTCGTCGAGGGGCGGCTGCGCCGCTACTACCGGCTGACCGACGAGGGGAGCGCCCGCCTCGCGGAGGAAGCCAGGCGCCTGCAGGAGAGCGCGGCTACCGCACTGCAGCGCCTGGACGCAATCCGTCCGGGTCTCGCTGGCGGCACGGCATGAGCGAGCTTGCGAGCGAATCAGTAAGTACAGTGCGTCCGCGAATGCGGACTCCGAGCGCCAGCGAGGTGTCCTCATGAGCGCGGCCGATGGTTTCCTGACTCCGGGTGCGCCGCACGCGGAGCTTGAGCAGCGCTACCGGCGGCTGCTGAGGCTGTACCCGCGCGAGTTCCGCGCCAGGCGCACCGACGAGATGATCGGGGTGCTGATGGCGAGCGCGGCCGCCGGCCAGAACAGGCCTGCGCGCGGCGACGTGAGCGACATCGTCCGGGGCTCGCTGCGAGAGCGCCTGCGTGGCCCGCGCGGCGGCTGGTCCTTCGCCCTGTCGGCATTCGCCCTGGTAGCCCCGCTGTTCCTTGCGCTAACGGACATCCTCCAGGTGGCTTTCCCCTACTCGGAAAGCCAAGCAGCCGTGCAGAGCCGCATCAGCGCCGCTGCAGCGCACGGGGTGCCCGCGGCCGCCATCCCGCCGTCCGCGCATGTGCCCCAGGACGTCGGCGGGCCGCAGTTGCTCAGCCAGCCAGCTTTCCTGATCCTCGTGGCCGGCCACCTGATCGTCGCGGCGGCGGTCCTCGCCGGATTGCGCCGCACGGCCCTGGCGGCCCTGGTTATCGCGGCGGCGGCCGACTACACGCAGTGGACTGCCTTCCACGTGTTCCATCCCGGTGCGGGCACGATCATGTTCCTGACCATCGCGGTCTTCCTGCTTGAGGCGATCGCGCTGGCCGCGGCCGACCCCCGCGCGGCACGCAGCCGAGAAGGCTGGCAGCACGTGTTCCCGGCGCTGGCCCTCGCGGTCGCGGCGCAGCTGCTGGCTCTTTCGTTCGATGCCTCCAGGATCGGCGACGTGACGTTCCTGAACGTGCGGAACGGCGGCAAACGGCACGTGACATCCGGGCACAAGATCATGGCCCACGTGACCATGGTCCACGTGATATCCGGGGAGGCGATCATGGTCATCGGATGCGTACTGGCCCTGCTCGCCGTGCTCCTGCCGCTGCTCCTCGGCCTCGGCTGGCGCGCGAGCCTGCTGCTCGCCGCCGCCTGCTACCCGCTCGTCATCCTGGCCGCCGCCGCTCCCGGCCCGTCCTTCGGCATGCTGCCCGAGACCCTGGGCATGGGGCGCATGCCGCCAGCGGCGGCGCACACGATCATCGTGACCATCCTGTACCTGCCGCCGCTGCTGGTCCTGTGCCGGGCCGTGCCCCAGGCCGTCCACACGAGCCGGACCCGCAGCAGAGGCGAACTGGCAGCCCAGCCGTGAGCTAGCCCTTTACTCGCCGACATGCCGCGCGTGCAATCCCCTAATATCACCATGAAGCTGGAACCGCACCCGTCCCTCTTACGCCGGGATTCCGGACACCACCCCGACCGCTCCCGGCAAGATCATTCACGGACAGGAGGCGGACTATGGATGTCCCCAAGATCGTGACGGACACCACCACACAGCGCTGGTCGCGCCGACGCTTCATGGGCGGTGCGGTGGGGGTGGCCGCGCTCGGGTCGTTCGCGACCGCGTGCAGCGGCGCGGGTCCGTCGGCGAGCGTCCTCCTGAGGGCGCCGAGTTGGCCGGCCAGCGGCACCAGCACCCCTGCCGCGGCCGCCTCCGGCATCGACGCCGAGCTGATCAGCCACCGCTACCTGGGCCTGAGGCCATTCGCGCCAGCGCCGCCGTCGGCCGTCAAGCCGATCACGTTGAACGCATCCGACCCGACGGTGTTCTCGCACGTACCGCTGACCGACAAGGTGGTGTTCGTCACGATCGATGACGGCATTGAGAAGGACCCCAAGTTCATCCAGATGGTGAAGGACTTCCAGGCGCCCGTCACCGTCAGCCTCGCGGACGTGTTGATCAGAGACGACTACGCGTATTTTGAGAAGCTGTACGAAACCGGCTACGTATCGATCCAGAACCACACGGTGAACCACCCGCTGGACATGCCGGGCCTCTCGGCCTCGCAGCAGCTTTACGAGATCGCCGTCCAGCAGGAGAAGCTCCGCAAGGAGTACGGGGTGACGCCGTACATCTTCCGGCCGCCGGGCGGCAACTACGACGAGACGACGATCGCCTCGGTCGGCCAGGCCGGCCTCAAGGGCCTGATGCTCTGGAAAGAGGCCATGCAGATCACTGACATGGAGTACCAGACCTCCGCGCACCGCCTCAATCCAGGGGACATCATCCTCTGCCACTTCCGCGGCCCGGCGCAGCTCCATGGCGAGACCATGGTGCATATGATGATCCGCCTTTACCGGCACATCCAGGCGCAGGGCTTCACCGTCGGCGACATCACGAAGTACGTGTAGCCGCCAGGGCAGGTCAACGCGCGCGTCGGGCGCCGCCAGCACGCCCGGCTTGGTCGGAGATGACACGATGAGCACGCTGAAGTTCCGCAACATCACCGCCTCCGTCGATGACCCCGTCGAGACCTGGCCCTTCGAGGGCATCCTGGCGGCGGTCGAGCGCGGCACCCTGCCCGACTGGCGGCGGCTGGCCGACGCCGTCCGCGCCGACCCCTGGGGACTCGTCGCGCAGCAGGTCCTCGAAGCCGTCGAGCTGTCCCGGCCCTACGGCACCAGCGAGCTCCTGACAACCGTCATCGAGCGCGCCCGCCAGGACACCGCCGACGCCGAACGCGAGCAGGTCGCGGGCGAGATACGCGACCTCGTCGCCCGGTCCGGCCTATCGCAGCAGGACTTCGCACTCCGGCTCGGCACCTCCCGCCCGCGCCTGTCCACCTACATGTCAGGCAAGGTCACCCCGTCGGCATCCCTCATGCTCCGGATGCGACGCGTCGCCGCGCAAATGCAAGCCAAAGACGGCCGGGAACTACCGGACCGCGGCTAAGCGGAGCCCGCGCCGCAGGTGGTGCCGGGACCCGTACCTGCCGCGTGGTACGGGATCCCGGCACCGGCCGTCAGGTGCAGGACACGCTTGACGGGGGAGCGCTGGTGCCCGTCGCGGTGAAGCCGACCGTGGCGGTGCCACCCGAGGCCAGGGAACCGTCGTATGAGGCGTTGCTGACAGTAACGGTATTGCCGGACTGGGTATAGCTGCCGTTCCACAAGCTGGTGATCGTCTGGCTGCCGGGGAACGTCCAGCCAAGGGACCAGCCGTTCAGCGTCCCCGAGCCGGTGTTCTTGACGACCACCTGCCCTTGGAAGCCGCCCGACCAGCTGTTGACCACGGAGTAGGTGCCCGAGCAGGTGCCCGTGCCGGAAGGCGACGGACTTGGCGAAGGGCTCGGCGAGCTGCCGTTGGTGCTGACCGAGAAGGAGTTGGTCGCCAGCCCTGCCCCGCCCTGCCACAGCTCGAACCCGGCCTCGATGTCGATCAGGTACCAGCTGCTCTTCGTGTAACCGCGGCTGACCGAGTCCTGCGCCAGCGTGCCCACATCCAGGTTGCTGACCGAGGTCGACCCGCTGGTCATGTCGTAGGTGACCGTGTCCCAGCTGGACTGCGTTCCGTACCAGATGTTGTACGTGTGCCCGCCAAGGCTGACGTTGCTGGCGACCTCGGAGCCAAATGGCTGGACGCTGCCGTTGTGGTTGAGCCAGACCATGATTTCGGTTCCGTTGGGCTGGCCGGACGTGGTCGGCGTCTGGTTGACCCAGATGTCGTAAGCCACGTCGTAGGCGTTGCCGCTGCCGCCGGGCTGGGTGGTGGACCAGCTGGTCGACACCTTGCCCGCCGTCAGGCTGGAAACCTGGACGGGGCTGGAGGTCAGCCCGCCGGAGCTGCAGTTGCCCCAGTGGCAGCCCTGGTAGATGGACGGGTAGGCGCCCGGCTCGCCGTTGGTGGCGTTGGCGATCGACGAGTTGGCGACCGTGAAGTCGGCGTTGCCGTCCGTGGAGAGGCACTCCGACGCGCTGGAGTCGAATTCGTTGTTCTGCACGATGTACGTGCCGCCAGAAACCGATGCGGTCTGCTCCTGGCAGAGCGATGTCGTGGCCGCCTGCGCGCCGGTGCTGCCGACGACCGCGGCGATCCCGCCGCTCAGCGCGAGTAGCAGCGCGGCGGTCATCAGGACAGGTTTCTTGTAGTCCATCGAGCCTCCTTCGCGGCTGCGCAGATCACGGCTGCGCAGACCCAGTTGGCGTCAACGTAGACATCGGCTGGGGCCGCGCACAGGGGTGTAACGACCCTGTTTCGTACGTACACAGGTAATGCCTGGTCAGGCGGTTCTAGCTGGAACGTGTGGCTGGAAAATTTCCGGAAAGTTTCAGGCTGACTTCCGGATCACGAGCTCGGTGTCCAGCACTGCGCGGTACGGTGTCCGGCCTGCCCCGCGTCCGGCCCCGCACTTCGATAGTTCGGCGGCGGTGGGGTAGCGGCAGATATCTGGACAGGTCGTCCGGGACTATCTGGCTGCCCGGGCCCGCTCGGCCGCTATCTCGCGGGCGCGGGACGGCAGTTCGCTGCCGACCTTAACGGCGAAGTCCAGGTACGCCTGGTGGCCGGGCAACTCCTTCAGGCACTGGGTGACGAGTACGGCAGCCTGAGAAACGTCACCACGGCGTTCCGCGATCCTCGCGCGCAGGAAGATGAGTTCCGGCCCGGCGAGTGCGGGGCTGGCGACGAGCCGGTCCAGCAGTTCGTCCTCGGGAGTACCCGCAAACCGGTCGAGGAGCATCTCGTGCCACGCGGCGAGGTCGTCCGCCCGCTCCTTGCGCCGGTGACTGGTCTCATCGAAGGTTCCGAACACGGTGCGCGGTCGCTTGGGGTCCGCGCGTCCGGCCACCTCCAGCGCCTCCAAGTAGGATTCGGTGAACGTCCGCCACATATCCGGCGTTGTAAGCAACCGGGCAAGCGGAACGGCCAAGAGCGTCTCTTTTTCCGCCACCTGACCGTACCCCTGGCGGGTCCAGCCGTATCCTGCCTCCCAGCGGATGAGCTGCTCCGGCGCGCAGTCGGCGAACGCCGCGAAACCGTCATGCCGGAGTACCGACTCCCACAACGCGGCCACGGCCTCCGATACCACGAACTTGGCGGCCTCTACCGGATCGTCGGAGTGGAAATAGTTGTATCCCTTCATATCGCAGGCCAGATCGACAATCTTCGCGACGGCTTGCTGTGCTGGTGCGGGGTCGTTAGCCGCCAGCGCTGCCAGAGCCTCTGCTGCCAGTCGGCGGAACGTATACCGCCACTTCGACCTCTCGGTGTGATGCACCCGGCGGTCTCCCGCCATATAGGCGCCGTCCTTAGCCAGATCGACGAAGATCGTCATCTCGGCCAAGACGTCGATCGGGTCCGGTAGCTCCCTCTTCGGATTCACCTTCGGCTGATCCTGCGGGCGCAGCTCGTCCTCGATGCGCTCGCGGAGCTGAGCGTTCCCGCGCCAGTAGACGGTCCACAAGATCTTGCGCAGGCGTGCGTCGTCGTGAGGCGCCATAGCGGCGTAAAAACCGTCGCGGTTCATCCGGTTCGCTGGCATGACACCCGATCGTAAGGCTTGACGGCCGGCTCCCGCGGGGCGAAGTCGATGGCCTCCCGTGCTCAGTTGTGCCCCGCCATCAGGATCACCGCGGCGCGGACGGCCCCTCCTCGCGGTCGGTCAGACCTGGACCTGCCCGCCGTCGACGAAGTGCTCGGCGCCGGTGATGAACGAACTCTCGGGCCCGGCAAGGAAAGCGGCCAGCGCCGCGACCTCCTCGGGACGGCCCATGCGCTGCAGCGG
>JAWWPV010000401.1:0-3229 GCA_033854775.1 Trebonia sp. | reverse complement strand
TCGACGGCGGCAACGCGCATTTCAACGACACCAGGCGCCGCGAGGCCGCCCTGCGGGACCAGGGCATCCACTTCGTCGGCATGGGCGTTTCCGGCGGCGAGGAGGGCGCGCTCAACGGCCCGTCGATCATGCCAGGCGGCTCGGCGGAGTCCTACCAGTCCCTCGGCCCGATGCTCGAAGCCATCGCCGCTAAGGTCGACGGCGTCCCCTGCGCCACCCATGTGGGCCCGGACGGCGCCGGGCACTTCGTGAAAATGGTGCACAACGGCATCGAGTACGCCGACATGCAGCTGATCGCGGAGGCGTACGACCTGCTCCGCCACGCCGGCGGGTACGAGCCCGCGCAGATCGCCGAGATCTTCCGCACCTGGAACCGGGGCCGCCTCGACTCGTACCTCATCGAGATAACCGCCGAGGTCCTCGCCCACACCGACGCGAAGACGGGCCGCCCCTTCATCGACATCGTCCTCGACCAGGCCGAGCAGAAGGGCACGGGCCGGTGGACCGTTCAGGTCGGCCTCGACCTCGGCGTGCCCGTCAGCGGCATCGCGGAAGCCGTCTTCGCCCGCGGCTTGTCCGGTCACGCCGACCTGCGCGCCGCCGCCAGGGGCCTGGCCGGCCCCGCCCGCGGCACGACGGTCGCCGACCCTGGCGCGTTCGCGGACAAGGTCGAGCAGGCGCTCTACGCCTCGAAGATCGTGTCCTACGCCCAGGGCTGGAACATGATCGCCGCGGGCAGCGACGAGTACAACTGGGACATCGACCTCGGGAAGATGGCGGTCATCTGGCGCGGCGGCTGCATCATCCGCGCCGCGTTCCTCGACCGGATCCGCGCCGCGTACGCGGGCAACCCGCAACTGCCGACGCTGCTCGCCGACCCCGACTTCGGCAAGGAGGTCACCGAGGCGCAGGACGCCTGGCGCGAGGTGCTGGCGACCGCGGTGAGCAGCGGAATCCCCGTGCCTGGGTTCTCGGCCGCGCTGGCGTACTACGACGCGCTCCGCGCGGAGCGCCTGCCCGCGGCGCTCATTCAGGGGCTGCGCGACTTCTTCGGCGCGCACACCTACCGGCGCACGGACGCCGAGGGCAGCTTCCACACCCTGTGGGCAGAGGACCGCTCGGAAGTCAGCAGGTAAGACCGCTCACCACCCGGGGCAGCCGGTGCGGCTGCCGGGGGAACCGCGCCTCCGTTCGGGCTAATGCCGTTGATTATTCCGAACGAAGGCGGGTGACTGCCGCGGCGTCCCGCTGAACCGGAACGGCCGGAACGGGCCGGGACGCGGCCGTCCCCGTATGCCATTAGGCCGGCTATTGCCGGCTCAACGGCGCACGGGGAGATAGCAGGGCTGGGCTAGCGGTGCTTGGCGTCGGTTCCGCCCCGGTTTAGTGTGGTAGTCACAGTGAGACTAGTAGGTCTTGCGGCGCGCACCTGATGCGCGCCCGCAGGGCCGTGCCGGGAGGGTACTCAATGAGCCAGGCAACCGCGCCAATCAGCCACACCGACCGCTTCTACATCGGCGGCCAGTGGGTGGCACCGTCGTCCGACGCCAAGATCAGCGTCACCGACTCCGACACCGAGCAGCTCTACTTCACCGTTCCCGAGGCACAGGCCGCCGACATCTCACGGGCGGTCGGGGCGGCCCGCGAGGCGTTCGACAACGGCCCGTGGCCCTGGCTGACGCACGAGCAGCGGGCCGAGTACCTGCGCGCGATCGGCGCGGAGCTGAAGCGGCGCTCGGACGACATCGGCCAGATCTGGCCGCGCGAGTCCGGCGTGCTGGCCGCCATCGCCCGCGGCGGCGGCATCGGCGCCGAGCGGACCTTCAGCGCGTTCGCCGCGCTGGCGAGCACGTACCCGTTCGAGGAGCCCGCGAAGCCGTCGGTCGGGCAGTTCGGCCTGCTCGTCCGCGAGCCGGTCGGCGTCGTCGGCGCGATCATCCCGTGGAACGCGCCGATCGGGCTGATCAGCAACAAGGTCGCGCCGGCGCTGCTCGCGGGCTGCACCGTGATCCTCAAGAACTCGCCTGAGGCCCCCGGCGAGGGGTACCTGATCGCGGAGGCGGCCGAGGCCGTCGGCCTGCCGGCCGGGGTGCTCAACGTGGTCACCGCCGACCGCGAGGTCTCCGAGCTGCTCGTCCGCGACCCGCGCGTCGACAAGATCACCTTCACCGGGTCAACCGCCGCCGGGCGGCGGATCGCCTCCATCTGCGGGGAGCGGATCGCCCGGGTGACGCTGGAGCTCGGCGGCAAGTCCGCCGCCGTGATCCTCGACGACGCGGACATCGAGACGACCGCCCGCACCCTGTCCCAGGCGGAGTGCTTCCTGTCCGGGCAGGTCTGCTCGTCCCTGACCCGGATCGTGGTCCCGCGGTCCCGCCACAACGACCTGCTTGAGGCCCTGGCCGCGACGTTCAGCCAGGTGCGCGTCGGCGACCCGTTCAGCGCCCAGTCCCAGATGGGGCCGCTGGCCGCCGAGCGGCAGCGCGACCGCGTCGAGGGCTACATCGCCAAGGGCGTCGCCGACGGCGCGACGCTCGCCACCGGCGGCGGCCGTCCGAAGGACCTCGACCGCGGCTGGTACGTGGAGCCGACCGTGTTCGGCAACGTGGACAACTCTTCGGTTATCGCCCAGGAGGAGATCTTCGGTCCTGTGCTGTCCGTCATCCCGGCCGCCGATGAGGACGACGCGGTGCGGATCGCCAACGACACTATCTACGGGCTGAACGCGTCGGTGTTCACTAACGACGTCAACCGGGCCCGCCAGGTCGGGGGGCGGCTGCGGTCGGGCACCGTGGGGCACAACGCGATGCGCACGGACTTCGGCGTGAGCTTCGGCGGGTTCAAGCAGTCCGGCATCGGCCGCGAGGGCGTGCACGAGGGCCTGCCGCACTTCCTCGAGACCAAGTTCATTGTCCTCGAGGGCCAGCCGGAAGGCTACGAGGGCACCACGCTGTAGGCGTTTTCACCCGCCTGCTGAGATCGCGGGTCACCCGGGGCGGATACGGTGCGTCGGTTTTCGAGTTGCCCGTCCCGGGTGTGTCGCGGTCCTGCGGACCGTCGGTTTCGCGTCTTGCCTGTCCTTGTGACGTGTTCTCGGGTGGCGCTGGCCGCTGTGATCGCGGGTCATCCGGGCGGCGGCCCAGGAAGGCCGGCCGGTTCGCCCGTTATGCCCCGGTTTCCCGACGCTGCAGGCCGGCTGTTTTCATGATCGCGGGTCATCGGGGGCGGA
>JAWWPV010000400.1:0-3442 GCA_033854775.1 Trebonia sp. | reverse complement strand
CCGGAGGGACACACGTAGCCGAACAGGCCGCGTGCCGGATCGATGATCTCCGCGACGGATTCGTCGGCCAGGCCGGGGTCGATGCGCTGCACGTAGTTGGCGTACTGCTGCTCGGCGAGCCGGTCGGCGTAGGGGCGCCGCTCGGCGTCGTGGCTGTCGAGCAGGCGGTCCGCCGCATGGCCAGCCAGGACGGCGGCGAGTTTCCACGCCAGGTGCCAGCCGTCAAGCACGGCCGCGTTGCCTCCTTGCCCTCCGGTGGGCGGCATCAGGTGCGCCGCGTCGCCGACGAGCAGGACCCGCCCGGCGCGGAAAGTGTCGGCGACCCTGGTGATCCACTTGTCGCTGCTGGTCCAGGCGATGTCGAGGTTGCGGACTTCGAGATGGGGGACGCCGGCGGCGGTCCGGATGTGCTCGATGAGCCGCCCGGGCTCGGCGTCGGCTGCGCTGAAGCCGCCTCCGACCACAAAGCGGCCCGGGTCGTCGGTGGTGAACACGGTGGCATTGCCGTGGGGCAGGGCGGCATTCTGGATATGCCACAACCCGACCGCCGCGCCGCCGAGAGCGGGCCGCAGGTCCGCGTCGAACGACGCGAACATGGCCGACGCGGGACCGCCGCGCCGCCTGCCGTGGACGCCGATCCCGGCGGCGGCGCGGACGGTGCCTTTGTGCCCGTCGGCGCCGATCAGGTACGGCGCGCTGATCGTGGCGGGTTCGCCGGTTCCGCGGTCGCGCACGCGGACGGTGACTTCGTCGTGATCCTGCTCGAAGGACTCAAGCTCAGTGTTGAACCGGATGGCGACGCCCAGCTCGACGGCCCGGTCGGCGAGGATGCGCTCGGCCCGCTGCTGGCTCACGAGGCCGTCGCGCTGCGGCGAGAACCGCGAGAAGTCGGGCATCGCCTCGGTGAAGCTGTGCAGGGCCTTGCCCGTCACGCTTTCCGCGATGACGATCTTCATTTCGTGGCGTCCGGGCGGGGCGGCGGCCGCGAACTGGCCGGCGAGCCCGGCGGCGGCCAGGGCTTCCATGGTCGCGGGCATCTGCCCGCGCGCCTTGGGCTGGCTGGACAGCCCCGCGTGGCGTTCCACGACGAGCGTGTCCACCCCGTGCAGCCCCAGGAACACGGCGGTGGATAGCCCGCCCAGGCCTGCCCCGGCGATCAGAACCGACGGCTGTGGCATGGCGTCCTCCTTGTTGACGGCGTTAGAATGCTTCGACAGATCGAATGTTTCGATTCATCGAAATAATCTCTCCCGGAGGGCCGTACGTCAATGGACCGCGACGAACTGCTGGCGGAGATGGCACAGGTCTCCCGCGAGGGCGCCAGCCGTGCCCTCATGCTGCACCAGGCCGTGGCCGGCCGCTTCGGGCTCGGGCCGAGCGACATCAAGTGCCTGGACCTGGCTCGCGACGAGCCGGACCTGACCGCGGGGCGGCTGGCCGAGGCGACGGGGCTGTCCGCCTCGGCGGTTACCTCTGTGCTTGACCGGCTGGAGGGGGCCGGATTCATCGAGCGCGTCCGCGGCACCGAGGACCGCCGTAAGGTCCACGTCCGTTCCACCGGACGCCACGAGGCGGCCCTCGGCGCCGTCTTCGCCGAAGTGGCGGCCGGGTTCGGGGCGACCGCCGCCCGGTACTCGGACGAGCAGTTGCAGGCCTACATCGCCATTCAGGGCGAGTTCAACCGGACCGCGCTCGACCTGACGCGCTCCATCACCGAGCGGCCGGCCCGGACCTGAGCCGTGTACTTGGCCCTGGCGTCAAATGCCGCCAGGGCGTCGTCCCAACGCCGTTCCAAGGCCGGGTGGTTCTCGGTGAGGGACTTGGACCGGTCGCGCTCCCGTACCGGGTCCGCGACCAGGAAGTCACTGGTGCCCCACCAGAATCCTGGTGGGGCACCAAATGGGGCATGACGCGGTTAGTACTGTGCTTGCTGGCCTTCAGAGAGCTGCCAGGTCGCTGACCCGTACGTAGCGCAGGGTGGTGTACCCGGAGTCGTCCGAGGCGACCTGGGCGATGGCGGCTGTCCCGGTGCCGTTGACTTCCTGGGCTTGGAGCTGGATCGTCGTCGGGCGGGTGACGGTAATCAGCTCGCTGACCGGTGCGGTTTGGTTGCCGCCGACCGGCTCGCTAGCGGTGTTGTCGTTGAGGACCTGGTAGACGGTCCGCTGGCTGTCTGGCACCTGGGCGCCGGAGGTGACGTTCCACAACCGCCCGATTATGTAGGTGTTGAGTGGCGGAGTGCCCTGGAGGCGCCCGCGGACGTCCGCATCGATCTCGTACGTGCCGGCGTAGGGGAGGCGGACCTGCAGTGGGATGTTGGTCCAGGTGCTGGGTGGCAGGTCCACGAACCCTTGCATTGTTGCGATCCCGCTGACGGCTGGGGCTGCGGGCGCGGCTGGCGTGGCTGGCGCGGCGTTCCCGCTGCCTTGCGTGGCTGCTACGGTCCCGGCGGCCGCCAGCAGCGCTGCTGCGGAGGCGATGAGGCCGGTACGCAAGGTTGGCATAGATGATCCCCCTGAGACGGAAGTGATGAGACGTGCCTGTCGGAACGTGTTTTATCTCGTTTGATAGTGCGGGAAACGATTCTCGTAGAGATGCCTGCACAGGTCAAGCACCAGGCTGCCATTGCGCCATTCGCGTCTCGTTCATCTCCATGCCGTCCAATGCATGCGTCACCATTTGGTGCGGACAAGCTGGGGCAATGGGGAACCAGGTCCGCACACTGGCCGCGACACCGCCCCAAAAGCCATGGTTCTCACTGGGATAATTCCGGCATGACGGATAGCTATGAGGTTGTCGTCGTAGGCGGCGGCCCAGTGGGCATGTGGCTGGCGGCGGAACTGCGCCGCGCGGGCGTTACCGTCGTCGTCCTTGAGAAACGCGCGGAGCGCCCGCCGCAGTCGAAGGCGCTGACGATCTATCCGCGCACGGTGGAGATGCTCGCGATGCGCGGCCTGGCGGATCGCTTCCTGGCCGAGGGCGTTCCCGTCCCCTCGTCGCATTTCGCGATCCTCGGCAACCGGCTGGACTTCTCCTTCCTCGACACCCGGTACCCGTTCACCTTGTTCCTGCCGCAGCGCCGGACCGAGGAACTGCTGGCCGACCACCTCAAGGAGCTCGGCGTCCCGCTGCTGCCATCGCACGAGGTGACCGGCGTACGACAGCACGCCGACGCGGTCGAGGTCGACATCCTCGCGCCGTCTGGCCCGGCCACCATCACCGCGGCCTACGTCGTCGGCTGCGACGGCGCGGGCAGCGCTGTCCGGCAGGCGGCCGGCCTCGAGTTCGCCGGCACCCCGTCCAGCTGGTACTCCATCCTCGGCGACGTCGAGCTGGCCGAGCCTCCGGCTGGCCGGGCGCTGACCATGTCCCCGCCCGGAGGATCGCTGTACATGGTGGCGCTCGGCGGCGGCCGCTGGCGGATCGCGGTGATTGACCACGC
>JAWWPV010000399.1:0-9069 GCA_033854775.1 Trebonia sp. | reverse complement strand
GCGACGCCCCCCGGTGCGGGCAGTTCTCCTGCACCAGGCCCACCCGGCCCCGGGCATCACGGAACGCCACCAGGTTCTCCCCCAGCAGCCGCACCCGCGCCGGCGGGCTCCCGGGCTCGGGGATCTCCGCCGACAGGCAGGCCGGCGTCCAGTACCGGCGCAGCAGCCCGCCCATCAAGGTACCGGGACCCACGCGGGTCAGGATCTCGTTCTCTTCCGCCTTAAGCACGCCGTGCCTCCATTCCGCCGCGTGGTCGGGCCGATGCCGGGACGGCGCCGCCGGGAGCGGCCTTTCTCACCGTCTCACCGTGCAATCATGATTGTCAATTATTAAGTAAGTACTTACTACCAACGGTTTGCATGGTTAATGGAAAACATTGGTGTAATCGAGGAGTGCCTGTTAATAACGGTGCGGGAGTCATCCCTGCTCGATGCCCCGCAGGCCCGCGTACACCGGCGAGGAGCGGAAGGTCTCGACGTCGCCCGAGTACGCCAGCCGGCCCTCCACCATGGCCCACATGTGGCCGCTGATTGCCGTTAGCATGTCCAGGTCGTGCTCAACGACTACGACGGCCCGGTCCCTGCTGATGCTGGTGAGGGCCTCCGCGAGCACGGTCCGCTGCGCGGCGGACAGGCCCGACGCCGGCTCGTCCGCCAGCAGCACCTTGGGCTCGCTCACTAGGGCCCTGGCCAGCTCGGTCAGCCGCTGCGCCTCAAGGGTCAGCCCGTCGACGAGCGAGGCGCCGAGGTGTCCGATGCCGAGGCTTTCCAGGGCGGCCCAGGCGCGCTCCCTGGCCGGCGCCGCCTGGGGCCGCCAAAGCGACCCGAGCATCCACTGGCCGGGATCGCGCAGGCAGGCGGCGGCCACGTTGTCGACGGCCGTCCGCCCGTGGGCCAGGCGGACCGTCTGCCACGTCCGTGCCACCCCTGAGCGGGCCCGGCGCATGGCGGACCACCCGGTGGCGTCCTTGCCGTCGATCCGCACGCTGCCCGAGTCGGCCCTGACCGAGCCGGCCAGCAGGTTGAACAGGGTTGACTTGCCTGCCCCGTTGAAGCCGCACAGGCCGAACAGCCCGTGCTCGGGAACCTCAAGGGATACCGAGTCGACCGCCAGGACGCCGCCGTAGCTCTTCGTGACGTCATAGCACGCCAGCACGGCGGGGTCGGTGCCCGGCGCCGGCTGACCGGACCCAGCGGAACTTCCGGTCCCGGTCACCTCAGGCGGCGTTTCCCGCACCGTCCCCACCTCCTCGTGACCCGATACCCCGCGTTTTGAGCTGGGCCGCGCCCCACGACCGGAGGGCCGCGCCCCACTGGTCCGTCCGGCGGCCGAGGAGCCGGTCCACCGCTCCCGCCACCCCGTCGGGCTCCGCGATGAGGATGAGCAGCAGGGCGATGCCCTCGATGATGCCGATGTTCGTGCTGATGAACGACGTGCTCGTGGTGAGGTACTCGATGACGATGGCCCCGAGGACTACGCCCACGACGCTCCTGCGCCCGGACACGAACACCATCAGGAGCAGCGTGATCTCGGCGGTCTCGCTGAGCACGTCGGGCGTGACGATGCCCTGGACGCTCGCGATGGCCGCGCCGCCGACGGCGGCGAGGACCGACCCGAGGACGAACACCTCAAGGCGGCGCTGGCGGAGGCTGATGCCGATGGACTCGCCGAGCCGCTCGTCCTCGGCCATGGCCATCAGCTGCAGGCCGACGCCCGACCGGATGACGCGGAGCACGATCGCGGCCGCGATGCCGAGCAGCACCGCGCAGGCGACCCCCGACTCAACGAGCGTCGCCGTGTAGTCCGGCCCGGTCAGCAGCGGCAGCACGCCGTTGATCCCGGAGAACGAGCCGAGCCAGTTGGAATAAGTCGCCAGCTGGTAGATGAACAGCGGCAGCAGCAGCGTCGCCAGGGCGAGCGCCAGGCCGGGCGCGCGGGTGACGACCGCCCCGATCAGCAGCGCGGCCACGGCGGCCAGGCCGATCACGGCGAGAAGGCTCTCGACGGAGCTGAAGCCGTACTTCGTCTCAAGGACGCCCACCCCGTACGCGCCGAGGCCCATGAACACGGACTGGCTGAAGGCCAGCTGGCGGCTGTAGCCGAGCTGCAGCACCATCCCGACGGTCACGATGGCGTAGCCGATCCCGGTCGTCACCGTGAGGCCCAGGTACGAGCCGTTCATCGCGGCCAGCACCGCGGAGCCGACGGCGGCGATGCAGATGCCCGCGCCGAGGGGCACCGGGTCACGGCGGCGGACCCGGTGCACCGCGGCCTGGCCTTCCTGAGCACCAGGCGAGGGACCCGAGAGGGTGCCGCTCTCCGCTGCGGCTGACTCTGTCAATGCCGCCGCCTCCCTTCCGAGTTCGACGTGATCCTCACGCGGGCCTTTCCTAAGCGGGTTCCGCGCCCAGCCCCAGGACCTCGGGCCGGAAGATGATGATGCCGAAGAGCAACGCGTAGAGCAGGACGTCGTTGTAGCTGCTGCTGACGTAGCCGCCGAGCATGGACTCGACAACGCCGATCGCCAGCCCGATCGCCACCGCGCGCCCTGGCCGGCGGAACGACGCGAATCCCGCGGCGACGGTTCCGATCAGGCTGATCGTCGGCCCGCTGAGGTACGTGAAGCCGGACAGCGGGGACTCGACGATGCCGAACAGCGCGGCGAGCACCGCGGTCCCGATGAAGATCCACCGCCGGAACTTCGCGTTGTCGATCCCGACGATCCGGGACCCGAACGTGCTCTCGCCGCAGGCGCTCGCCGCCCGCCCGGAAACCGTGAAGCGCAGGTACGCCCACAGGGCGAGCCCGCTCACGATGGCGACCGCGATGACGAGGATCCCGGCCCGCTGCACGTGGAAGTCGAGGACAGACAGCGCCGGCCCCGGCCAGATCGCCGGCGCGCCCCAGACGTCGGTGCCGAACCACGCCCTGGCCACCCCTTCGAGTACCAGCGAAAGCCCGAAGGTGTAGAAGAACACGCCCACGATGCCGCGCGCGCCCCTGCCCCGGTCGAAGGCCTGGTGCAGCACGACCCAGTCGAAGAGCCACGCGGCCAGGCCGACGCCCGCCAGGTCCACGACGATGCCGGCCATGAACGGCAGCCCGGCGTTCTGCACCAGCCACGCGGTGCCGACCGCCCCGAACATCGCGAAGTCGCCCACCGCGAGGTTCAGCACGTTGCACACCCGGAACCACACCGCCAGGCAGGCACCGAAGATCCCGTAAATCGCGCCGGAGGTCAGCCCGGCGACGAGGAGGTTGAGGAACTGGCTCACGCGGTATCCCCCCGCCCGCCCGCTACCTCCACCAGCCCCTTGTACATGCGCACCGAGCGGTCGGCCACCATGAGCGCGTGCACGGGGTTCTCCTCGACGAGCAGGATCGTCATGTCGGTCGCGGTCATCTCGCGGAGCCAGTCGTAGACCCGGCGGGCCACTGCCTCGGCGAGGCCGAGGCAGGGCTCGTCGAGCAGCAGGACCTTCGGCCGCGCGGCCATCGCACGGGCCAGGGCGGTCATCTGCTGCTGCCCGCCCGACAGGGTGCCCGCCTTCTGGTCGAGGAGGCGGGTGAGCTCGGGGAACATGTCCAGCACGTAGGACACGTCCTCCCAGGCGGCGCGGGCCCCGAACCTGCGGGTCCGCGCGTAGCTGCCGAGCATGATGTTGTCCCTGACGGGCAGCTCGGGGTAGAGATGCCGCCGTTCCGGTACCAGGATCAGCCCGGCGCGCACGGCGGTGTCCGGCCGCCCGGGCGGGAGCGCGTTGCCGAACAGCCGCACCGTCCCGCCCCGGCGGACGAGCCCGGCGACCGCGGTCACCATGCTCGACTTGCCGTGGCCGTTCGGGCCGATGACGGCGACGCACTCCCCGGCGGCGACCGACAGCGTCACGGACTCGACCGCGACGAACTTCCCGTAGCTCACCGAGAGGTCCGCGACCTCGAGGGCCATGACCGGCACCCGCTAGCTCCCCACGTGCGGCAGCACGTCGAAGCTGCCGTCGGCGCCGACGGTCACCATCGCCGAGTCGCCGCTCCCGGTCATGGAGGAGTAATCGGACGACGACCGGGTCCAGGAGTACATGACGATGCCGCCGACGGTCAGCTTCTGCTTCTGCAGGGCGCTCTTCACGTCGCCGGCCGAGACGGACTTGGCCGTGTCGATCGCGTCCGCCAGCTCCCGCCCGGTATCCCAGCCCTCGCCGCCCTCGTCGATCTGGGTCGCCGAGCCCAGGCCCGCCGCCTTCATCGCCGCGATGTACGCCTTGGTGTCGGCGACGCCGGCCGCGTTGGCCGAGCTGGACGGGAAGGCCGCCAGCACGTTCTGCGGCGTCCCGATCAGGTAGATGTTCGACATGGTCTTCGGGCCGCCCACCGCGTTGACGAACTGGTCGGTCGCGCACCCGGAGCACTCGCCGATCGGGATCGTCGCGTTCTGCGCCCGCATGGACTTGAGGAACGTGATCGTATCCGGTCCAGGGGTGAGGCCAAGGACGATGACCTGCGGGTTGGCCTTCAGCAGGTTGAGCACCTGCGGCGTGTCGTTCGTCGCGCCCGGGTTGACGATCTGGCTGGCGACGACCTGGTAGCCGTACTTCGATGCCAGGCCCTGCATGTACGGCACGTTGCTAAGGCCGCCGGGGGTGTTGTCCTGGATCACCGCGACCCGCGTGTAGTGCCGGGGGACGATGATCTGGGTGATCATCGCCTGGTCGTCGGCGAAGTACACGTTGCCGATGCCGGGGAACGCGTACCCGTGCAGGTTGGCGTCGCTGATGCCCTGGCCGTTCCAGCCGGACGCCCAGCCGAACAGGACCGTCTGCAGCTGGTTGGCAACGGGGACCGCGGCGGCAGTCGTCGCGGTGCTTTCCGGCCCGAAGATGAAGTTCGCGTGCTCCTCCGAAACGCACTTGTGCACCAGCGCCGCAGCCGTCGCCGGGTTCGACGCGTCGTTCTCCGGCACGAGCTTGACCTGGTGCCCCTGGACGCCGCCGGCCTTGTTCACCATGGCCGCCCAGGCGGTCGCGCCGAGCTCGTCGTCGGTGCCGAGCGCGCTGAACGGGCCGGACGTCGCGGCGATCTCGCAGATGGTGATGGGAGAGTTGGCTGAGTTGCCCCCGCCGCCGCCCGAGCTGCACCCGGCCGCCACCCCCACGACGAGAACCGCGCTGGCGGCGGCGCTGCCCACGACCCTGAGACGGCGCGAGCGGAGCGGAAGCCTGGCCAGCACGGCATGCGGCTTCCGGAAGAATAGACGTGCGTAAGCGAACCGGGAATCGTCCATCAAAGCCCCCTTTGGCTTCGGTCAGGACAGCGTGCCAGTACGACCTTTTTCTATCCTGCCCGTCGCCTGGAAGAGCAGACTGACCAGCATCATCAGGCAAAAAAGCTCGATGCAAGATGTATACCGAACGCTTAATAATGCGTCAACAGTTGAGGACGTAAGTCCGACCGTGTGATCCGGGCCGGACGAGGCGAAGCGCGCACTCGTTCGGAATAAAAATTTGGATTCATCCGAACGAGTGCGTGGGTCCTATACTTGCGGAAGATCCTCCGGAGGCCGCCATGCCCGTCACGATCACCACCGCCGGGACGAGCCCGGCGCTCAACATCCTCGGCGAGGAGCTCCGGCCGCTCACGCCGGCCGGGCAGGGGCTCAGCGTCGAGGTATTCGACACGTGCGCGCCAGGCGAGGCGCCGGGCGAGGCCGGGCCGCCGCCGCACCGCCACCCCTGGGACGAGATCTACGTGGTGCTGCGCGGGGTCCTTGACGTCTTCGACGGCGAGGCCTGGCGCCAGGCCCCGGCCGGCGCGTGCGTCACCGTGCCCGCCCGCCAGTGGCACGCCTACCGCAACGGGACCGACGACTGCCGGTTCCTCACCATCACCGGCCCCGGCCGGGCGCGGGGGTTCTTCGAGGACTCGGCCGCCGAGCTCGGCGCGCGACCCGACATGGCCGTGGCCGTCGCCCTGGCCGCCCGGCACGACGTCGAGGCCATGGCGGCCGGCTGAGCGGGCTAGCTTTTTGTCGGTTTCCCACAAACCTTGCGCCCAAGGTCTGCGTCATGACCGCCCTTGGTCGCTTGCGTACCATCTAGCAGGATAGACGCAGGTGAAGGCGGGGCATCGGGCACGAGACCCGGGCTCGGGGCCCAGTGGTTGATGGCCTAGCCTTGCGCGCGTTCGTACTCGGGAGGTCTGTGCCGGTGTTCAGTCGAGTCGCCATCGTCAACCGCGGGGAGGCCGCGATGCGGCTGATCCACGCCGTCCGGGATCTGTCCGCGCAGACGGGCACGCCGGTCGAGACGGTCGCCCTCTACACCGACGCGGACCGCACCGCCACGTTCGTCCGCGAGGCCGACCTGGCCTACCCCCTCGGGCCCGCCTCCGCCCGCCCCTACCTCGACTACGCCGTGCTCGAGCGCGCCCTCGTCGAGACCGGGGCCGACGCCGCCTGGGTCGGCTGGGGCTTCGTCGCCGAGGACCCCGTGTTCGCCGAGCTGTGCGAGAAGGCCGGGGTCACCTTCATCGGGCCAGACGCGGACGCGATGCGCAAGCTGGGCGACAAGATCGGCGCCAAGCTGATGGCCGAGGAGGTCGGCGTGCCTGTCGCGCCGTGGAGCCGGGGCGCGGTCGCCACCCTCGACGACGCCCTCGCGGCGGCGGAGCGCATCGGCTACCCGCTGATGCTGAAGGCCACCGCCGGCGGGGGCGGGCGCGGCATCCGCGTCATCGCCGCGCCTGGCGACCTCACCGAGGCGTTCGAGCGCACGAGCGCCGAGGCCCTGCGCGCGTTCGGCAGCGGCACCGTGTTCCTTGAGCGGCTCGTCACCGGCGCCAGGCACGTCGAGGTCCAGGTCATCGCGGACGGGCAGGGCACGGCCTGGGCGCTCGGCGTCCGCGACTGCTCGGTGCAGCGGCGCAACCAGAAGGTCATCGAGGAGTCGGCGTCCCCGGTCCTCAGTGCCGCGCAGACCGACGAACTGAAGGCGTCGGCCGAGCGGCTGGCCCTGGCCGTCGGCTACCGGGGGGCCGCCACCGTCGAGTTCCTTTACCACCCGGGGGAGAAGCGGTTCGCCTTCCTCGAGGTCAACACCCGGCTTCAGGTTGAGCACCCGATCACCGAGCTGACCACCGGCACCGACCTCGTAAGGCTCCAGTTGCACGTGGCGAGCGGCGGGAAGCTCGAAGGCGACAAGCCGGCGGAGTCCGGGCACGCCATCGAGGCGCGGCTCAACGCCGAGGACCCGGACCGCGACTTCGCGCCCGCGCCTGGCCGCATCGCAAGGCTGGCGCTGCCCGCGGGCCCGGGCATCCGCGTCGACACCGGGGTCAGCGAGGGCGACACGATCCCCGCCGACTTCGACTCGATGATCGCGAAGATCATCGCCTACGGTCATGACCGGGACGAGGCCCTCGGCCGGCTGCGCCGCGCGATGGCCGAGACCACCGTGATCATCGAGGGCGGCGCCACCAACAAGAGCTTCGTGCTCGACCTGCTGGAGGCGCCCGAGGTGATCGACGCGAGCGCCGACACCGGCTGGATCGACCGGGTCCGCGGCGAGGGCCGCCTCGCCGCCCACCGGCACTCAGCCGTCGCGCTCGCCGCCGCCGCGATCGAGGCCTACGAGGACGAGGAAGAGATCAGCAGGCAGCGGCTGCTCGCCACCGCCCGCGGCGGCCGTCCGCAGGCGCGGCACGACCCGGGGCGCCCGCTCGAGCTGAAGCTCCGCGGCGCCAGCTACCGCGTGCGCGTGGCGCGGACCGGGCCGAAGCGGTTCCACGTCGAGATCGGCGCAGAAGGCCCCAGTTCTCAGGGCACTGTGCACCCGGCCGACGTCGAGGTCGAGCGGTTCGACGAGCACAGCGGCAGGATCACGGTCAACGGCGCCAGGTTCCGGCTGACCTCGGCCACCCACGGCCCGGTCCACCTGGTCGAGGTCGACGGCGTCGCCCACCGGGTCAGCCGCGACGAGGGCGGCGTCGTCCGGTCGCCCGCGCCCGCCCTCGTGGTCGCCACCCCGCTCGCCACGGGCGACGAGGTCGAGGCGGACGCGCCGATCCTCGTGCTCGAGAGCATGAAGATGGAGACCGTGCTGCGGGCGCCGTTCCGCGCCCGGGTCCGCGAGTGCCTGGTCTCGGTCGGCAGCCAGGTCGAGGCGGGCGCGCCGCTGCTGCGCCTTGAGCCCGTCGGCGACGCGGGCGCCGGTACCTCCAACACGGGCACGGCCGCCGGGCCTCCAGTGCGACAGACGGGGGAGATCGACCTGCCCGCGGCGCCTGGGGACGTGCCCGCGGCGGAGCGCGTCGAGCGGTACCTGGCGGACCTGCGCGGCCTGCTGCTCGGCTTCGACGACGACCCCGCTGACCCCATGCGCGCGCTCACCGGGTACCTGGCCGCCCGCCAGGAACTTGACAGTACCGGGCTCGGCGGAACGCCGCTGCCTGGCGAGGTGGAGCTGCTCACGGTCTTCGCCGACATGTCGGAGCTGAGCCGCAACCGGCCGGACAGCGACGCGGAGACCGCGCTGGACGCCGTGGTGCACAGCCCGCGTGAGTACTTCCACAGCTACCTGCGGAGCCTCGACGTCGAACGGGCCGGCGTTCCCGAGGCCTTCCAGGCGAAGCTGGCCAGGGTGTTCCGCTACTACGGCGTCACCGGCCTCGACCGCACACCGGAGCTCGAGGCCGCGGTCTTCCGCATCTTCCTCGCACAGCAGCGGCTGGGTGCCGACGTCGGCATCGTCGCCGAGGTGCTGCGGCAGTGGCTGGCCACCGCCCCGCCGGCCGAGCCGCTGCGCGAGCCGGCCGGGCTGGCGCTTGAGCACCTCATCGAGGCCACCCAGCTGCGCTTCCCCTCGGTGTCCGACCTCGCCCGCGGCGTCGTGTTCCGCTGGTTCGCCCAGCCACTGCTGCGCCGCAACCGTGCCAGGGTCTACGCGGGGATCCGCGAGGAGCTGCGCTACCTGGACCGTCACCCGGCCGCGCCGGACCGCGCGGACCGTATCCAGACGATCGTGGCCAGCTCCGAGCCCCTGGTCCGGCTGATCGGCCAGCGGGTCAGGCGGGGC
>JAWWPV010000398.1:0-3461 GCA_033854775.1 Trebonia sp. | reverse complement strand
GATCGGCTACGTCCCGCAGGAGGGCAGCCTGTTCCCGCACCTGTCGGTGGCGGCCAACGTCGGCTTCGGGCTGCCCGCCGGGCAGCGGCGCGGGCCGCGCATCGGCGAGCTGCTGGAGTCGGTCGGCCTGGCCGACCTGGGCAAGCGCTACCCGCACCAGCTGTCCGGCGGCCAGCAGCAGCGCGTCGGTGTCGCCCGTGCACTGGCCGCCGACCCGCCGGTGCTGCTGATGGACGAGCCGTTCAGCGCCGTCGACCCGGTGGTGCGCGCCTCCCTGCAGGAGCAGCTGCTCTCCCTGCAGGCCGAGCTGCAAAAGACGATCGTGCTCGTCACCCACGACATCGAGGAGGCCATCAAGGTCGGCGACCTGGTGGCGCTGTACCGTCCGCACGGCACCCTGGCCCAGGTCGCCCCGCCGGAGCAGCTCCTCGCCGCGCCCGCTGACGACTACGTGGCGGGCTTCGTCGGCTTCGACCGGGGCATCAGGCGGCTGTCGTTCGTTTCCACGTCGGCCCTGACCCTGGACACCGGTGCGGTCCTGTCGGCGGCGTCGACCGTCGCGGAAGCCCTCGCCGCCGGCCGGCCGTGGATCTGCGTCACCGAGGCGCAACGCCCCCGCGGCTGGGTCGACACGGCCACCCTCGCCGCGCTTCCCGGCGGCACCCCCCTCGGACAGGTGCGGGCCGTGCCGATCGGCCACCCGTTCACCGTCGGCACCGACTCGCTGCGCGCTGCACTGGACGCCGCCGTGCTGTCGCCGGCCGGGCAGGCGGTCGGCGTGGACGAGGACGGCCTGGTGCTCGGCGTGGCCACGTTCGACCAGCTCCGCGCCGCCATCCAGGCCGCGGACGGCAACGACGCTCATGACACCAGGCAGGTTCAGCACGCGCAGCAGGTGCCGCCGTCATGATGTGGTCCTGGATCCCGGGCAACTGGTCGCTGATCTGGCAGCTCACCTGGGAAAACGTCCAGCTCGGCGTGCTTCCCGCGCTGTACGGCCTGGTCATCTCGCTGCCGCTTGGCGTCCTCGCCGCCCGCTGGCGCTGGGTTTACCCGCCCGTGCTGACCGTGGTCAACATCCTCTACGCGGTCCCGTCGCTCGCGCTGTTCATCGCGCTGATCCCGGCGTTCGGCCTGACCGACACGACCGTGGAGATCGCGCTCACCGTCTTCTCCCTGTGCGTCATCCTGCCGAACGTCGTCGCCGGGCTGCGCGGTGTCCCCGCCGCGGTGACGCAGGCCGCCACGGCGATGGGCTACGGCCCGCTGCGCCGCCTGGTCACGGTCGAGCTGCCGCTGGCGGTCCCGGTGATCCTCGCGGGGCTCCGGGTCGGCGTGGTGGCGAGCATCAGCCTGGCCAGCGTGGGCCAGCTCATCGGCGTGTCCAGCCTCGGGTACCTGTTCATCGACGGGCTCCAGCGGTCCTTCCCGACCGAGATCTACGTCGGCCTCTTCCTGGTCATCGTCCTTGCCCTCGTCTGCGACCTCATCCTGGTGGCCGTCAAGCGGGCACTCACCCCGTGGGCGGTACGGCCGCAACGGCAGCCGCGAAGGCAGCCGCGGCGGCGACAGCTGACGGAGGCCGCGTCATGAGCTTCTTCAGCTGGGCCTGGGACTGGGTGACGACCGATGCCAACTGGCACGGGACGGGCTGGCAGGGATCGGGGAGCATCCCGCAGCAGCTGGTCGCCCACCTCGGCTACAGCGCCCTGCCACTGCTCATCGCCGCGCTGATCGGCGTCCCGGTCGGCGTCGTGATCGGGCACACGGGCGGCAAGGGCGCCGTCGTGGTGATCAACGTCGGCAACGCCTGGCGGGCGATTCCCACCCTCGGCCTGCTGACCCTGCTCGCCGTCTTCCTCGGGTTCTCCCCGCTCACCTGGCTGCTGCCGCTGGTGGTCCTCGCGATCCCGCCGATCCTGGTCAACGCCTACGAGGGCGTCGCCGCCGTCGACCCGGCCGTCAAGGACGCCGCCGCGGGGATGGGCATGACCCCGTGGCAGCAGGTGACCAGGGTCGAGGTCCCGAACGCGCTCCCGCTGATCCTCGTCGGCCTGCGCACCGCCGCGATCTTCGTGGTGGCCACCGCGACGATCGCCGCCTACATCGGCCTCGGCGGCCTCGGCCGTTTCATCATCGACGGCCTGGCAAGCGACCAGTACGGTCCGGTGGCCGGCGGCGCACTGCTCGTCGTCATCCTCGCAGTGCTCGTGCTCGCGCTGTTCGCGGGTCTTTCCCGGCTGGTCATCCCGGCCGGCCTGCGCAAGCAGGCCAAGACCGAATAAACCAACCCTTCCGAAAGGAATCCATATGACCATCAGAATCGCCGCGACGAGCGGCGTCGCCGCGCTCGCGGTCATCGGCCTCGCCGCCGTGACCGCGTGCTCGAGCAGCAGCTCTTCAAGCTCCTCGTCCGCCCCGGCGTCGGCCACCAGCGCGTCGACCGCCACCGCGTCCGCCTCAAGCGGCGCGAGCAACCCGCTTGGCGGCGCCGCCGCCTCCGGCTCCGTCGTGATCGGCTCCGCCAACTTCCCTGAGAACGAGCTGCTCGCCGAGGTGTACGCCCTCGCCCTGCAGAAGAAGGGGGTCAAGGCCACCACCAAGCTCAACGTCGGCGCCCGCGAGGTCTACTACCCGCAGGTCGAGAAGGGCGCCATCACGATCATCCCCGAGTACAACGGCGAACTGCTCAGCGTTGAGCTCGACAAGACCTCCACCGCGAAGACCACCGCGCAGGTCGACGCCGCCCTCGCGGCCAAGCTCCCGTCCACGCTCACCGTGCTCAGCCCGGCCCCGGCCCAGGACAGCGACTCGATCACGGTCACCGCGGCGACCGCCGCCAAGGACCACCTCAAGACGATCGCCGACCTCAAGCCGTACGCGAGCAGCATGGTGCTCGGCGGGCCGCCGGAGTTCAAGACGCGGCCGGACGGCATCGCCGGCCTCAAGGCCAACTACGGCCTGACGTTCAAGAGCTTCGACCCGCTCGACGAGTCGGGGCCGATCACCCTGGCTGCGCTCACCGGCGGCAAGGTTCAGGCCGCCGACGTGTTCACCACCACGCCGCAGATCGTCACCGACAAGCTCGTCTCCCTGGCGGACCCGAAGTCCAACTTCGCCGCCCAGAACGTCATCCCGCTCGTCTACAAGCCCGCCCTGACCCCCACGATCAGCGCCACCCTCAACGCCGTCTCCGCCAAGCTGACCACCAGCGCCCTGCTCCAGATGGACACCGCGGTCATCACCGACAAGGCCAACTACACCACCGTCGCCGAAGGCTTCCTCCAGTCCATCGGCATGGGCTAGACACGCACCCGCTGAAAGTCGCGGAAAGGCGATCGCCAAGAGGCTCCGGCTGCCCTGGACCACGGGCAGCCGGAGCCTCTTAACCACACTGAACCCGCAGAGTTCGGGTCGTGACGTCGGCTGGCTGGTGTTACCGGAGCGGTTCAGCCGCCGCC
>JAWWPV010000397.1:0-9045 GCA_033854775.1 Trebonia sp. | reverse complement strand
CACCTCGAGCGGGCCGAGCATGCCGACCCGCATCGTGTCCGCTGCCGTCTTCACGTCGCCCTTTCCGCTTCCCGCCAGGAACCCCGCTTCAAGGGGGCGGCCACCCTCATGCTAGCGCGACACCCCGATCGAGATCTATCGCGTTTCCGCAAACACTGGATGGGCCGACGTGACAGGCATGCGAACAGCGATCTCACTCATGACCGATATCACTCGATGGCGACTTGCCGGGCGCATGCAAATTGCGGCACCCCTTGCAGACTCACCCAGTGGCCTGCTGAGCACGGAGAGTTACCTTCGAGGGCGTAAAGAAGCGGCAGTTTGCTCGCTCTCGACCAGCACCACTCGGTGACTAGACAGCGGGTTGCTGCCAAGGGGGGCGTCTGAAGAGCGAGTGCCGGGGCCGGCGTCACTGCGGTTGGAGTCGGCGCCCTGGGCGGTATTCCAGCCTTCGTCGAGGCCCATGTCGCGCAGTGGCGGGGCGAATGCCACCTGGTTGCGGCCAGCCTGCTTGGCGGCATACATGGCCGAATCGGACGCCGCTAGCAGGTCCGTCAACTCGTACGACTCGCCACGCGACGAGGCAGTAACGCCGATCGAGATCGTCACGTGAACCGTGGGAGCGTCCGGACGGTCATCGGTCGGGATCGCCAGCGATGCGACGTAGCTGCGCAGGCGTTCTGCGATCTTACAGGCGTCGTCCTGACCGGTCTGGGCCAGCAGGAGGACGAACTCCTCGCCGCCGAACCGGCCCACGCGATCGTAGTCACGGGACTGACCGGTCAGTGCCTTCGCGATGGCCTTCAGCACCCGGTCCCCGACCAGGTGCCCGTAGGTGTCGTTGACCCGCTTGAAGTGATCGATGTCCACGAGGGCCAGCGCTACCGGGTTGCGGGTGCGGACCGCACGGGACAGTTCAGTCTCGGCCTCGGATTCCCATGTAGAGACATTAAGCAGGCCCGTCTTCGCATCGGTGCGCGACTGGGCAACCAGCGCCGGATGAATCAGGAATCGCCGGACAAGCAGCACCGTTGGCAGCGCGATCACCACCAGCGTGCTACTGAGCGCCACCGCAACAGTTATCAGAATGCCGAGATCGATCTCGACGAAGAGCCCCTGAAGCGCGTCACGATTGAATTCGCCAGCAAAGAACCGCATCGAGGGATTCGCCATCTTCACGGCCGCGACAATGAGGAAATGCTGCACTCGGCACGCCAGGATCTCGCAGGCCCCTACGGCAAGGCACCAGGTGAACGCGTGCAGGCCAATGCCTGGCGTAGGTCCGGCGAAAGAATGTGGCAACGCACGGAATAGCAGCGATATGCCAGCATAGCTCAGGCAAAGTGCAGCCGCAGAAAATACTCGCCGGTGAAGAACTGCCGGATACACGAATAGCTGCAGAGTCGCAACTATAGGGATCGCAATGAGCGTTGAATAGACGGGCGGCAGCAAGATGGCCGTTGGGAGAACCCAGATAGAGCTAAAATCTCGGGTCACGCCAGGGTATGAGTACATTATCCGGGGCGTGGATGCCATGGAGATCGTCGCGCAGCATGCCAGCAGGAGGAACTCCACACCGTCGTCGACACGCCAACTGGTACGACCAAACCCGACGCCGATGGCAGCAACCGCGAGGGCAATGACGATCCCGACGTACCAGCGCAGCATCGGGGGAAGCTGCCGCCACGCCCAGTCCCTGATGACCATGCCTCGCTTGAGGCGAGTGGTAAGGGACGATGCCTGCATGACCCACCGTTCCGTCCGTGATCCCTGTTACTCGGCCCTAGTAGCTGCTCACCGTAAATGACTAGCTGCGTATAGCTACCATAACCCATCTTGTCGGGCTTCGTAACTATTGAGACTGGTTTCCCGAACAAGCCAGGACATGGCGGAGCTTAATAGTGCGTAACAGCAATGGCGTGGAGGCAGAAGAAACGATCTCGCGCCAGAGAAAATGAAGTGGGCGTTGGAAACAACTGCGCCTGCTGTTACGCATGAGGAGGAAGCGAAGTGCGTAGCACGTTCTGGAGCTGAAGTGATCAAGATTCCAGCCGAAGCCACACACGAGGTACTGAGAGGAGTGGGCACAATGCGTGACACCTGGACCCGGTAGTTAGATCTTAGCTTCACCTGCATTACCCCTTAGTTACAACGAGCCGCTTCGGATAGGTGTTCTGCCTGGTATAGGCGAGGCCTCTCGGCCAAGATGTCTCGCAGTGTGACGACCGACGGCGGGTGACATTCCCCGCCAGCGGAACGCAAGGCCACAGGCAATAAGGGCACCGATTCCCCCACTGAGAGCCACGACCGTCGAGGGCGGTACCACCTCGGCGGCCGCTCCGGCCACAGCGAACGCCACCCCTTGCCCGACAACCAGGCCCGCATTGGCGAGGCCGAACGCCTGCCCCCGCTTCTCGTTCGGTATCCGCTCCACGAACGCGGTGTTGGCGGCGACCTGGTACATCGCGAAGCTGTTGGACAGCGCGAACAGTGCCATCGAGACGATCAGGTTCGGGCGAAGTATCGTCACCACGAGGATTGCGCAGGCGAGGATCGCCATCGGGCCCATCCACCGCAGCCGGGTCAGCGGACCTATCTTCTTTGTGATCAGTGGGGTCGTGACCGCGGCGCCGAGCTGCGAGGTAGCGAGAAGCAGGCCGGCCGCTACCGCCCCGCCGCCGAGCCGCCCTACATACGGGGCCGCCAGGCCCTCAGGAACCTCGTAGAACGCGGCCAGCCAGCCCAGAGCCATGAGCGTGCGGAGCGCGGGGTCGCCGAAGACCAGGCGGATGCCCTCAGCGAGCTGGCCGAGCGGGTTGGGGCCGCCTTCATTCCCCGCGGCCGCCGGGCGGGCATGCACGCCGAACTGGATCAGCAGGGCCGAGGCGATGAACGTGGCGGCGTCCGCGCCGAGGGCGGGCCGCGCGCCGAAGAGGGCCACAATGAGGCCGCCGACCGCCGAGCCGGCCACGAGCACCACGCGGGTTGTCGAGCCCATGACGGCCATGGCCAGTGGGTAGCGGTCCTTTTCCATCACGTCGCGGAGGATCGCGGAGCGGGATGCGTCAAACGGGGGCTGCAGCACCGTAACGGCGTAGAGCAGGACGATCATGGCGACCAAGGGGACGCCGGGCGCGAGCATCGCCGCCACGAGGGCGAACCGGATCAGGTCGCAGGTGACCATGACGGTGCGCCGGGGCAGCCGGTCGGCGAGACCGGACAGGAACATGCCGCCGAAGAGATAAGGCACGAAGCCCGCCGCGAAGGTGATCGCGGCCAGCAACGGGGACTTAGTGCGGCCGTAGACGAGGAGTGTCAGCGCCACGAGGGCGAGACGGTCACCGCCCATGGACAGAACGTAGGAGACCCAGAGGGCGCGGAACTCGGGGTGGGCGAAGACTTCACGGAATGACGGGCGGCGGGCCGTTGACGGGGACACGGCGACCCTTTCGTTCTCGGGTACCGGCCTGCGCGGTTCGGTGGCCACGCATGCGGCTCGACCGGTTACCCACTGCCATGCTGGCAGAAACGGCGACTCTTCGCGGCGAAACGGTCACATTCGGCACATCACTGACAAAAGGACCTTCGTGTGACCAGAGCGACACCCGTGATTGCCTCTTACCCGGGGACCGCTCTTGGTCCACGATCGCGCGGCAGATCTTCCGCCCGCCCCCGCTCCCCACCCAGAACGAGCCATGGTGTGCGAATACGTGGAAACCGCTATCGTTCGGAATCCGAATGATCTTGACTTGGAGTCATGCGACTTTGGGTTTTAGGTTTGCCAACTTTCGCCGCAAGCGTGGGCAAGTTAGACTTTCCGTGACGGGGTGGTCACGGGTAGGTGGGTGATCATGGGTGCACATCCCGGTCAGGCACGCCCGGGTGAATGGCTGCGTCGGCAACGGGTTGCAGCTGGGCTGACCCAGGAAGACCTGGCGGAGCGGTCCGGGGTTTCCGTGCGGGCCATCGCGGATATTGAGCGCGGGCGGACGCGGAAGCCCTATCCGTCGTCCGTGCGGTCGCTCGTGCGGGCGCTTGGGCTGCCCGAGGCGACCGGGACGGATCTTGTGGCGCGGTACCGGGCCGGGGACGGCACCGGGCAGGCCGACACTGGGCAGGCCGACACTGGGCACGCTGGCGCGGGGCGGGCCGGTGACGCGGACGAGGCGGCGGATGGTGCCGGGGGCGTGACCGTGCCACGGCAGCTGCCGACGCGGGTGCCGCACTTCGCGGGGCGGGCCGGGGAGCTCGCGCAGCTCGACGGCGTGCTCGACGCGGCGACGTCCGACCAGGCCGTCGGGGCCACCGGGGTGGTGATCTCGGCGATCGGCGGGACCGCCGGCGTCGGGAAGACCGCGCTCGCGCTGCACTGGGCGCACCGGGTCGCGCACCGCTTCCCCGACGGGCAGCTGTACGCGAACCTGCGCGGGTTCGACGCAGGAAACGGGCGGCCCGCCGACCCGGGTGACGTGCTGCGCGGGTTCCTCGACGCGCTCGGGGTGCACCCGGAGCGACTGCCCGCCGACGTCGACGGGCTCGCGGCGCTGTACCGGTCGGTGCTCGCCGGGCGGCGGATGCTCGTGCTGCTGGACAACGCCGCCGATGCTGCGCAGGTGCGGCCGCTGCTGCCCGCCTCGCCGCAGTGCCTGGTCATCGTGACCAGCCGGCGGGAGCTCGCCGCGCTCGCCGCGCGGGAGGGCGCGCGGCTGCTGCAACTCGATGTGCTGAGCGAGCAGGAGGCGAACGAGCTGCTCGTCACCCGGCTGGGCAAGGACCGGGCGGCCGCCGAGCCGTGGGCCGTTACCGAGCTTGCGTCGCTCTGCGCGCGGCTGCCGCTCGCGCTTTCTGTCGTCGTGGCCCGGGCCGCCGCCGCGCCGAAGCTGCCGCTTTCCTCGCTCGCCGCCGAGCTGACCGAGCTCGGCGGGCGGCTTGACGCGCTTGACGCGGGAGACCCGGCGGGGAACGTGCGGACCGTGCTCTCCCTGTCCTACCGGCACCTGCCAGAGACGGCCGCGCGGATGTTCCGGCTGCTCGGGTTGCATCCCGGGCCCGACATCAGCGCGGCCGCGGCGGCGTCACTGGCAGGCGTGCCCGTGGCGCAGGCCCGGGTCGCGCTGCGCGACCTCACCAGGGCGTCGCTGCTCATGGAGGTCGTGCCCGGGCGGTTCGCGTTCCATGACCTGCTGCGCGCCTACGCCGCCGAGCAGGGGACGTCGCCCGAGGGCATCGCGAGCACCACGCGCCGGATGCTCGACCATTACCTGCACGCCGCGCACCAGGCGCACCGGGTGCTGTATCCCGGGCGGGAGCTGATCGACCTCGACGCGTGCGCCAGCGGGGTCACGCCGGAGACGTTCGGCGGGAAGGCGTCGGCGCTCGCGTGGCTCGAGGATGAGTACCAGGTGCTGCTCAAGGTGACCGACCTCGCGGCGCGGACCGGGTTCGACGCGCACGCGTGGCGGCTGCCCGTCGTGCTGTGGACCTTCCAGATGGTGTGCGGGCACTGGCACGACGGCACGCGGCTGCACCGGCTCGCGCTTGACGCGGCGCGGCGGCGCGGCGACCTGTCCGGGCAGGCGCGGACGCAGCGCGGGCTCGGGTCGTTCGCGATGTCGCTCGGCGCCTTCGAGGAGGCACACGAGTGCCTGGCCGCCGCCCAGTCCACGTTCCGCGAGCTCGGCGACGACCTCGGGCTGGCGCGGACCGACGTGATCCTCTCGCAGACGTTCGAGTTCCAGGGACGGTTCGCCGAGGCCCTCGCAGTGATGGGCGACGCGCTGCGCCTGTCGGAGTCGGTGCCGGGTGACTCGAATATGGCGCTGGTGCGGGCCAGCGCGCTGAACGGGTCGGCATGGAACAGCGTGCAGCTTGGCGACCTGTCGGAGGCACGGGCCTTCTGCGTGAAGGCCATCGAGCTGTGTCAGGCGATCGGGTACTCCCCCGGTGAGGCAGGTACCTGGGACACGCTCGGCGTCGTCCTGCAGCGGCTCGGCTCGCACCCAGAAGCCGTCGGCTGCTTCCTGCGCGCCGTCACGCTCGACCGCGAGATGGGAAACCGGTACGACCTCGCGATGGCGCTCGCCCACCTGGGCGAGACGTACGCGTCCACGGGCGACCTGCGCGGCGCGCGCGAAGCCTGGGACGAGTCGCTGCGCATCCTCCGCACGCTGCATCATCCGGCGGCGGGCGCGGTCAAGGGGCAGCTCGCCTCGCTGGCGGGCGGCCGGGCGGCGGCCAAGCCGGAGGTGCTTGGGCTGGCTGATGCGCGGGAGGCCGAGGCTGCCCGGGATGCCGGCGCGGCCTGATTTTACGCTCTGTAGTCTTCCAGGCCTCCGATGGCCGGCTTATCGGTGATCTGGTCACGACCTGTAGTTCGCCGGTAAGTCTGCCTGGCCTGCATATGGTTACTGTCCGATGATGTAGGCAGACAGAAAAAACACGGATGGTGACCGAATAGGAGATCACGATGCGTGACACGTGGACCCGCTAGTCTCACAAGGCCGCACAGCGAAAAACCACAGAATGAAAGACAAAAAAATATTGCTCCAGAAGCGGTGGGTGCTGGCTCGAATACCGCGCCAGAATCGCGGTAGACGAAGCCAAACTCGCCCGGAAGGAACCCGATGCCAGACCTAGTACCGCTGCCAGGTAGCGAGCGCTCGGAACTGAAGGGTGCGGCACCCGCGCCCGCACCGCTCGACGACAGCCAGGTGATCACCGTGACCGTGCTGCTGCGGCGGCGCGCGGAGGTGCCGGCGGCACTGGTCGAAGGGCCGCAGACCATCAGCGCGAGCGAACTAGGCGAGCGCTACGGCGCCGACCCGGCCGACGCACAGCTCGTCTCCGAGGTACTCGGGTCATACGGGCTGACCGTGACCGAGACCCACCTGGAGTCCCGCCGGATGATGGTGAGCGGGACGATCGCGGCGATGCAGGCGGCGTTCGGCACCACGTTGGCCGCGGTGACCTCGGCGCACCCGGACGGGTCGGGTAACGTCCGGCACCGGTACCGGACCGGCTCCCTCTCCGTGCCGGCGCGGCTCTCCGGGCTCATCACCGCCGTGCTTGGCCTTGACGACCGGCCGCAGGCGCGCCCGCAGTTCCGCCGGGGCCCGGCATTCGGCGCCAGGAGCACGGCCGACCAGGAGGACGGAACAGGCGCCGCACCTGCCGCACCTGCCGCCGCGGGCGGACCGCTGACCGCGCCGCAGGTCGCCAGCTTCTACCAGTTCCCCGCGGGCACCGACGGTACCGGGCAGACGGTCGCGATCATCGAGCTTGGCGGCGGGTACACGGCGTCCGACCTCTCCACGTACTTCTCCGGACTCGGGCTGCCGGTCCCCTCGGTGACCGCCGTGGGCGTTGACGGCGGGTCCAACTCCCCCGGCCAGGCCGCCGACGGCGAGGTCGAGCTGGACATCGAGGTCGTCGGCGGTGTCGCGCCTGGCGCCGTCCAGGTCGTGTACTTCGGCACCAACACCGACCAGGGGTTCATCGACGCGATCTCCCAGGCCGTGCACGCCACGCCGAGCCCGATCGCGGTCTCGATCAGCTGGGGCCAGTCGGAAGACCAGTGGTCCGCGCAGTCCCGCACCGCCATGGACCAGGCGTTCGCCGACGCGGCCGCGCTCGGCGCGACGGTCACGGTCGCGGCCGGCGACAACGGGTCGAGCGACGACCCGAGCGAGCAGACGCAGGTGCACTGCGACTTCCCCGCCTCCTCGCCGAACGCGCTCGCCTGCGGCGGGACCAAGCTCATGGGGAACACGTCGTCGTTCGCGATCACCTCGGAGGTGGTGTGGAACGAGCTCGCGAGCAACGAGGGCGCGGGCGGCGGCGGCATCTCCGACGTGTTCCCGCTGCCGTCCTACCAGGCGAATGCCGGGGTGCCGACGTCGGCGGTCGGCGGCGGAACGGGGCGCGGCGTGCCCGACGTGGCAGGCAACGCC
This sequence comes from Trebonia sp., assembly GCA_033854775.1. Classification (GTDB taxonomy): domain Bacteria; phylum Actinomycetota; class Actinomycetes; order Streptosporangiales; family Streptosporangiaceae; genus Trebonia. The sequence goes on along the minus strand of JAWWPV010000397.1, from coordinate 1,096 downwards.
GACCCGGTGACCGGGTACCTCGTCGTCGTGGACGGCCAGCAGGAGCCGATCGGCGGCACGTCCGCCGTCGCGCCGCTGTGGGCCGGGCTCATCGCGCGGCTGGCCCAGGCGACCGGCAAGCGGCTGGGCCTGCTCCAGCCGATGCTGTACGCGGGCGCCGCCGCTGGTGCCGCCGCCCCCGGGTTCAACGACATCGTCACTGGCAACAACGGCGCGTACAAGGCCGGTCCCGGCTGGGACGCCTGCACCGGCCTCGGCTCCCCCAACGGCGCCTCGCTGCTCGACCTGCTCAGCGGCACCACTCCCACCACCGGCAGCTAACGCGGGGCCCGGAATCGTTCTGGCCCTCGGGGCCCGAGGGCCAGTGGCGGGCTGGTCCTCGGGGTCATCGGGCCAATCAGGGACGCGCTCTCTTAGAGGACGTCGTGGCCGGGGTGATCCGTGGGGATTGAGGTGCTCGCCGGCTGGGCGGGGATGCTGCCGAGGCGGCCCTTCTGGTAGTCCTCGAAGGCCTGGGCGAGTTCCTCGCGGGTGTTCATCACGAACGGGCCGTAGGTCGCGACCGGCTCGCGGATCCGCTCGCCGCCGAGCAGGAGGATGTCGAGAGAGGGACTTGGACCCTCCTGCGTCGCGTCGGCGGCGAACGTGATCGACTCGCCGAAGCCGAAGACCGCCAGCTGGCCCGTGTGGATCGGGCGCTGGCCGGAACCCGTGCCGACCGTGCCCGCGCCCGCGAGGACGTAGGCGAGCGCGTTGAAGTCCGCGCGCCACGGGAGGCGGACCCGCGCGCCCGGTGAGACCGTGGCGTGCACCAGGGTGATCGGGGTGTGCGTGCTGCCCGGGCCCGCGTGCCCGTCGACCTCGCCGGCGATGACCCGCAGCAGCGCGCCGCCGTCCTTCGAGGTGAGCAGCGCGACCTGGCCTGCGCGGATGTCCTGGTAGCGCGGCTGGGTCATCTTGAGCCTGGCGGGCAGGTTGACCCAGAGCTGGAAGCCGTGGAACAGGCCGCCGCTCATCACCAGTTCCTCGGGCGGCGCCTCGATGTGCAGGATGCCGCCGCCCGCGGTCATCCACTGGGTGTCGCCGTTGGTGATCA
>JAWWPV010000396.1:0-2833 GCA_033854775.1 Trebonia sp. | reverse complement strand
GCCATCTCCGGCCCGCTCGCCGCCATTCCGTTCGTCGCGAAGGAGAGATCCATGGCAGTGACCTATGCTTCCGCGGCCGACCTCGCCGAGGCGCTGCGCAGCGCGGCCGCGGCCCACGGGCGGCATGAGCAGGAAATCGGGCACGCCGACCCGGACTGGCCGGACTGGTACGCGCAGTACATGGTGGACGAGCGGGCCGGGCTCGCTGGGCAACCTGGCCAGGCCGGCCAGGCCGGGCAGGCGGGACAGGCCGGGCCGGGAGCGGGTGCATGAACGGCGGCTACGACGTCATCGTCGTGGGCGGCGGGTCGCCGGGTGAGCACTGTGCCGGCGAGCTGGCCGACGGCGGGCTGCGGGTGGCCCTGGTCGAGCGGGAGCTGGTCGGCGGCGAGTGCTCCTACTGGGCGTGCATCCCGTCCAAGACGCTGCTGCGCCCCGGCGAGGCGGCCCATGCCGCGCGCGAGGCGGCGTGTACCGCGCAGGTTGACGCGGCGGCGGCGCTGGCCTGGCGGGACTTCATGGTCTCGGACTACTCCGACGCCGGCCAGGAGCGCTGGCTGGCGAGCAAGGGCATCGACCTGCTGCGCGGCACCGGCAGGCTGGCCGGCGTGGGCGCGGTCGAAGTCGATGGCGTCCGCCACACCGCCCGGCACGTCGTCCTGGCGACCGGCGCCGATCCGGTTACGCCGCCCGTGCCGGGCCTGCGCGAATTGGAGGGCGTATGGACGAACCGCGGGGTGACCGGCATGAAGGCCGTCCCCCGGCGCCTGGTCATCCTCGGCGGGGGGCCGGTCGGCGCTGAGATGGCCCAGGCCGTCCGCCGCCTGGGCGGCGAGGTCGCCCTGGCTGAAGGGGCCGTGCACGTGCTCGCCCGGGAGCCCGCGCCGCTGGGCGAGGCACTAGGCGAGGTGCTGCGGGCCGACGGCATCGAGTTGCACCTCGGGGTGCGGGCCACCAAGGCGGCGCGCGACGGCGAGGACTATGTCCTGGCCCTCGACAACGGCCGTGAACTGCGCGGCGACCATCTGCTCCTGGCCACCGGGCGGCGCCCGCGCACCAGCGGGATCGGCCTGGAAACGGCGGGCGTGACCGTGGCCGCATCCGGCGTTCCCGTCGACGCTCACCTCCGGGTGGCCGAGCGGCTGTGGGCCGTCGGGGACGTCACCGGCGTACGGCTGCTGACCCACGTCGGCAAGTACCAGGGCGAGGTGGTCGCCTCGAACATCCTCGGCGAGCCCCGCGAAGCCCACTACGAGGCGATACCGGACGTGGTCTACACCGACCCGCAAGCGGCCTCGGTGGGGGCTACCGAGGCCGCGTTCAGCGCCACCATCCCGGTGTCCGACGTGGCCAAGACGGCTACCTATACGCGGAACTACGCCGAGTCCAAGGGCTTCCTGACCCTGCTCAGCGACGGCGAGCGGCTGACCGGGGCGTACGCGCTCGGCCCCGAGGCCGGCGAGTGGCTCCAGCAGGCCACACTGGCCATCCGCGCGCGCGTGCCGCTCGGGGTGCTGCGCGATGTCATCCAGCCCTTCCCCACCTTTTCCGAGATCTACGTCGCCGCACTCAAAGAGCTCCGTGGCCGGATTGCGGCGGCGGCCTAGGAAGTGCGTGCGAGATTCCGCCGGAAACCAGGCGACCTTGCTATTGGGCAATTATGGTGCGATGGTGGAAGAGCGGCCGGGGTGACTTTGCCCGCTTCGGGTTATCGATATCTATAGCTGGGGGATCTTAGGCGCGGCGCCACAACTCGTGGTCCCGTGACCCTTGACAGTACGCCAGCTCACCAGCTCATCAGTGTTTTCGCAGCAGGGACGTGCGCGTCACCCTGCAGCGCGAATTCAGCACCCCCGGCGATGCCGAATGGCTAGGCCATTGTTATGCCTTACTGCCCCTGCGAGGGTGGCCACCAGCGAAAGGAAACCCCGAAATGACTCCCCGACCGAATATTGTCCTGGTGCACGGCGCATGGGCCGACGGCTCGTGCTGGAGCGCCGTCATCGAGCGGCTGCAGGCTGACGGCTACAACGTCACCGCACCGCAATTCCCGGAGTCGTCGCTCGCGGCGGACGTCGCCCGGCTGCGCCAGGTGCTGGCCCGCCAGGACGGCCCGACCGTCGTGACCGGCCACTCCTACGGCGGGCAGATCATGACCGCGCTCGGCACGGACGCCCCGAACGTCGTGGGCCTGGTGTACATCGCGGCCTTCGGGCTCGACCAGGGCGAGACGATCGGCGGGCTGCTGGCGCAGGGACCCCCGACCCCCGCGCTCGCGCACCTGGACATCGACAAGCAGGGCTTCGCCTGGATACCCGAGGAGGATTTCGTCAAGCACTTCGCGGGCGACATCGACCCGGTCAAGGCCCGGGTCATGTACGCCGTGCAGCAGGCCCTGGCCGCCTCCACGCTCGAGGACGTGATGGGTGTCCCCGCGTGGAAGTCACAGCCGTCCTGGTATCTGGTCGCTGAGAACGACGAGGCCATCCCGCCCGACGCAGAGCGGCAGTTCGCGGCCCGGATGGGCGCCACCACCATTGAGGTCCCGTCCGGTCACGTGGCGATGGTGTCCCACCCCGACGAGGTGACGCACCTCACCGAAACCGCAGCCCAGGCCGCACTCCAGCAGTAACCCGCGCCACCAGGGCCGGGCGGCGCGGCTTCAGCTGTCCGGCTCCGGCACGTAGTGGCGGCTGAGGTCGGCGGGGTCGATCCAGACCCGCGTGATCGCGCGCGTCGACGGGTCGCGGAACCTTTCCGGAGTCGGCACCCACGCGGCCGCCGGCTGCATTCGCTGCGCGTGGCGGCGCCGCTGCCCGGGCCGGGCCCGGGC
>JAWWPV010000395.1:0-3264 GCA_033854775.1 Trebonia sp. | reverse complement strand
AGGATCTTCTACGACATGACCATCGGCTGGAACCGCTACATCTCGCTCAGGCACCGCTGACCCACTCAACCAGCGGCACGCCAGCCATTAAGGGCGAACCCCGCAGCCAGAAGGCCCGGGTTTCGTGGTGATGACCCCCGCGGGCACTGCCGAAGCGATCAGCCGGCACCACCGGACACCGCCAAGCACAAACTCCGCCGCCAGGACGACCGACGTCATGTATGTAAGTTGCGTGTCGGACCTCGGACACAAATGATCAAGCCCTGACCTGCAGATATATTATGGGCTGAAGATTCCAGGGCGTTTCTACAGATCAGGCGCGTGGGGTTTGTGCCGGGTCCAGATTATGGCCCGGCTAACTGGCTGCCCCCTAGTGAGGCGGCAGCACACACGGCACGGCTGGTCCTACCCCGAGCCGCCGGTCGCGACCTCTCGGTGGTCGGTCAGGGTCTGGACGCGGTCGAGCATAGCGTCCAGGGTGACTTCGAGCGGCCTGGTGTCGCGCTGGAGCTGGGTCAGCAGCAAGCCTCCCTGCAGGGCGGCCAGCGTCGCGAGCGCGAGGTCATCCGGGTCTGTGCCCGGGGCCAGGTCGCCGCGCGCGTGCATGGCCTGGAATCCCTCGCGGATCCGTCCTTCCCAGCGGCGCAGCCCCCGGGCCGCGGCCAGCCGGGCCACGGCATCGGTCTCGGCCACCTCGGCGCCCAGGGCGCCGATCGGGCATCCGCCGCGGCAGCCGAGCCGGCGCTGGTGCTCGACCAGGAAATCGCGCCAGGCCCGCAGGCCCGCCATCGAGTCCAGGCGGTCCAGGTGCGCCCCCTGGGCGTCGAGCACCGCGTCAGTCTGGTAGTCGATGACGGCGCGGACCAGGGCCTGCTTGTCCTCGAAGTAGTGATACACCTGCGACCCGCTCACCCCGGCGGCCGCCCGGATGTCCTCCAGCGTGGTCTCCGCCACCCCGTTGTCGAACATCAGCTCCGCCGCTGCCGCGACGATCCGCTGCCGGGTCTCGCGCCCACGCCGGGTCAGCGGGCGCCCCGCTGGCGCTCCGGTCTCGTCCTCGCCCATACCCGGAGCCTACCAGAAAACTGGATTGGACAACCCAGTTTTGCCTAGCCATAGTGGATCACACAACCCAGATTCCTGCGAAAGGGACGCACATGACTACCACCGACCTGGCCGGCAGCACGGCCCTGATCACCGGCGCGACCAGCGGCATCGGACGCGCCACGGCCGTCCGGCTGGCTCGACGCGGCGCGCACGTCCTGGTCAGCGGACGTGATCCCGGGCGCGGCGAGGCGGCAGTCGACGCTATCCGCGCCGCGGGCGGGAAAGCCGATTTCATCGCCGCGGACCTGGCCGACGCCGACTCGGTGCGCGCGCTCGCCCGCCGGGCCGTCGAGCTGGGCGGCGGCCACGTCGACATCCTCGTCAACAACGCCGGCGTCTTTCCCTTCGGGCCCACTGCGGACGCTAGCGACGCCGACATCGACACCGTCTACGCCGTCAACGTCAAGGCCCCCTTCATCCTGGTCGCCGAGCTCGCACCCGCTATGGCCGCCCGCGGCAAGGGAGCCGTCGTCAACGTGCTGACCATGGTCGCCCACTTCGGGATCGCCGGCATGGGTCTGTACGGGTCGAGCAAGGCCGCACTCACCCTGCTCACCAAGGCCTGGGCGGCCGAGTTCGGTCCCAGCGGCGTCCGGGTCAACGCGGTCAGCCCAGGGCCGACCCGCACCGAGGGCACGGAAGCGATGGGCAGCCAGCTCGACGTGCTCGCATCCATGGCCCCGGCCGGGCGCCCGGCCGCACCGGACGAGATCGCATCCGCCATCGGCTACCTCGCCGGCGACGAGGCCAGCTTCGTCCACGGCGCCGTTCTCGACGTCGACGGCGGCCGGAACGCGGCGTAGCACTCAGGCACGGCGCTCCGATCGCGCCGCGCGGGCCCGGCGGTGATGCCGGGCCCGCGTGGCCCGCGTTCTCCGTGCTGTGTTCGGTTGCGGTGCTCCTGCTAGCGGGGCCAAGGGGTCATTGCACGACGGACCAGACGAAGGTGGCCGTGCCCGAGACTCCTGCCGTGTCCTTTGCCGTCACCGTCACCGTGTAGGTCCCGAGCGTGCTGCCGGAACCGGAGATCGTGCCGTTCGACGCGATCGTGATGCCTGGCGGCAGCCCGGTCGCGGTGAAGGTGAGGGTCTGGGACGCGTTGGAGTCCACCGCCTGCATGGCGAACGACATCGCCGTGCCCTTCGGGCTGCTGTAGCCGAAGGGGTTGACGACGCCGACCGTCTCCGCGCCCGGCACGCCCGAGTTCGGCGTGACTCCTGCGCTGATCGCCGTGTTGGCCAGCGAGACGCCCGCGGCCGCGTTGCCCGCCGCGACCTGCCCGGTGAGCGTGCGGGCGAGGCTGGTCGAGCCGGTCAGCGGCAGGCTGCTTGACGCGTCCCCGACCTTGATCGAGTACGTGCCCGCCTGGGCCTCCCACTGGTTGTCGGCCGGGGACCAGGAGGCCAGGTCGTGGATGGTCAGCGGGAAGGTCACCGTCGCGCTCGCCCCGGGGTTGAGCGTGACGCGCTGGAAGCCCGCTAGCTGTTCTGGCGGGTCCTGGCTGGCGGCCGGGTCGCCGACGTACAGCTGCGCCACGTCCGCGCCCGCGACCGACCCGGTGTTGGTGATCGTCGCCGTCGCGGTGGCGGTGCCGTTGGCGCTGAACGCCCCGACGTTGAGGTTGGAGAAGGAGAAATTTGTGTAGGAAAGGCCGAAGCCGAACGGGAACGCGGGCGTGATGTTCTGCGACTGGTACCAGCGGTACCCGATGTCAACGCCCTCGCTGTAGACCGGCCCGGTCGGGGTGCCCGGCCACTGCGCGGTGGTCTGCGCCGGGACCTGGCTGAGGCTGGCCGGGAAGGTGACCGGCAGCTTGCCGGACGGGTTGACGGTGCCGAAGATCAGCGCGGCGATGGCCGCCCCGGTCTCCCCGCCGCCGTACCAGTTCTCGAACACCCCGGCCACCGAGTTGAGCCACGGCATGACCACCGGCGAGCCGCTGTTGATCACCACGATGGTGTGCGGGTTGGCCGCGGCCACGTCGGCGATCATCGTCTCGTCCGCGCTGGACAGGTCGAGCGTGGTCAGGTCGCTCTCCTCCCCCTCGGGGGCGTTGACGAAGACAATCGCGTCGGTCGCGGCCTGGGCCGCAGTGACCGCCTGCGGGATGTTGGTGGTGCCGTTGTCGTCGCCCGCGGTGTAAGTGACCGAGACGTT
>JAWWPV010000394.1:0-3347 GCA_033854775.1 Trebonia sp. | reverse complement strand
GCGGCTTGCACCACCACCGGGGCCCGGCGGTCACGCAAGTACCCGGTGAGTGCGGTCAGGTGCAGCTTCGCGCGTTGCAGGTCGCCGGCTTCGCGGGCGGCGCGGGCCGCGTCCGCGTGCAGGCACTCGATGACGCCGCGCAGCCGCGGCGCGTACCCCGGCGTCCGCCGGGCCGGCATGCGGCTCAGTACGCGCTCGCTGCTGGCCTGCGCCCGCGGCCAGCCGCCGTGACGCATGTTCGGCCGCACCGCGAGGGCATGGATCCTGGCGGCCGCGGTCAGGGCGTCGAGCGGTCTCCCGGCCCGCTGCGCCCGGCGCAGCTTGCGCAGCTCCCAGCGCACGCGGGCGCCCCTGGTCAGGCGCAGCGTGGTCAGGTGAAGGACGGTGATTCCGGTCGGCGGCATGACGTTACCGTTCCGTCGTCACCGCGGTCGTCACGCAGGCCGCGCGGCGGGTCGGTGCCGTGCCCGCGGTGACGATCGCCTGCGCGATCAGGTCGTAGCCGGCCGTGCGCCGGTCAAGCACGCAGACCAGCCCCGCGCCCATCGCCCGGTCTAGCTGCCAGGGCTCGATGTGCTCGACGACCACGACGATGCGCGGCGGGTGCCCTGCTGACACGCCGGCCAGTTCCAGGCTGCACAGCGTAACCTCGGTCAGCTGCGCGGTGACGACAAGCAGCACATCCGGCTCGTAGGCGTCGTCGCTGGTCAGTACCGCGATATCGGGATGCGCGGACAGCAGGGCAATGGCGCCCTCCATGGTGTTCAGGTCACAGGCGACTATCCTGACCGTAACGGTCCTCACTGATACCTCTTCGGTCGCGCGGCCACCGTTCCCGGTGACCGGACTTGCCCCCAGTGATGAGGCTAGGGAGAGGTTGTTTACAAGAAGTGACTACCTTGTGCGCGTGACCGTCAGGCGCTGGCTATGCGCGCCGGGGCGCCGGGTTGCCCGGTCGTCATGGCGAGGCGGTCCCGCAGGTCATCGGCCTGGGGGAGACGGAGTTCGTCCAGGATGGCGAGCGCGGGCCGGAACAAGGCGTCCGCCGCGATCCGGTCGCCGGTCGCGAGCCTGATGTCGCCGAGGGTCGTGAGGACCTTGGCGACCTCGGCGCCGCTGCCCATCGCGCGGTGCAACTCGAGGGCCCGAACGGCGAACTGAGCGGCACGCTCGTGGTAGCCGACCAGGTGATACGACCGGGCTAGGCTCGCCATGGAGTACGCTTCCCCGCCGGGATGGTCGAGTTCCTGGTAGATGCGCAGCGCCTCGGTGACCGAGACAATGGCCTGCTCGTGGTCGCCAAGCCGGTTGGCGCACGACCCGATGCCCTGCAGGGCGAAAGCCTCGCCGAGCCGGAACCCTGCCGCCCGGTAGAGTTCAAACGCCCTCCGGTGATGCGCGATGGCGTCGTCGTAGCGGCCCAGCCTGGCGAGCACGGAGCCGAAGTTGGTGTCCAGGTAGGGATGCGGGTCAGGGCAGCCGAGCCCTGCGTAAAGTTCCCTGGCGCGCTCGAGTCCGGCCAGCGCCCCGCTGCTGTCCCTCAAGTAGTAGAAGGCACCCGCGAGCATTCGGTGCATCTGAACCTGCCCGATGACGTCGCCGCAGGCGTACGCGGCGTCTAGGGCCGTGCGCGCCGTGGCGGCCCAGTCGTGCCAGAAGCCCTTGCGCTGGTAGAACAGGGGCAGCCGGTAGGCCAGCCGCCACGCGTACGCGGCGAACCCGTGCTGTGCGGCGTACCTGATGGTGGCTTCGAGTATCCGCTGCTCGGCGGTCAGCCACCCCAGCGCCGCCGCGTAGTTGCCGGGCTGCTCGGGGCGGACGCCGGGTTCGGCCGGATCTGGCAATCTGACCTGCTCGTGCGGACGGAACTGCTCGAAGCACTGGTGCGCGGAATGCAGGTAGTAGCTGTACAGCCGGGACCGTGCCGCCTGGCGGTCGGCACCGGTGTCTGTCGCGACGCACAGCTCGGCGGCGTACGAGCGCAGCAGATCGTGAATGCTGTAGCGCTGCGGGCGGTTCTCATTCAGCAGCCGAGCCCAGGTCAGCTCGGCGAGCAGGACCCGCGCCTTCGCGTGCGGCGCGCCGAGCAGGCTTGCGGCGGCAGCCAGCGAGATGTCTGGGCCAGCGGCCAGGGAGAGCATACGGAACATGCGGGCGGCCTCGGGACTGAGCAGCCGGTACGACCAGAAGAAGACCGTGCGGACATCGGGCAGGCCCGTGTCGCTGAAGGCGTCGAGGCTTCCCTGCGCCCCTCGAAGCTCGGTGCTGACCACGGACAGCGGGAAGCGGGGACGGGCGGCGGCGCGAGCCGCCACCAGGGCCAGCGCCAGGGGAAGCCTCCCGGACAGCGCCGCGATCTCCGCTGCGGCTTCCGGTTCGGTCGTGACCCGGTCGGCGCCGAGCCGGACGGACAGCGCCTCGCGTGCTTCGGCCGGGGAGAAGACATCCAGGCTGAGCAGCCGGGCACCGTCGCGGGCGACCAGTCCGGTCAGGCAGTTGCGGCTGGTGACGATGGCCGCGCAGCCCGGGGCCCCGGGAAGCAGGGGCCGCGCGTGGTCGTCATCGCGCGCGTTATCGAGCACGACCAGCATCCGCTGCCCCGCGAGCAGACTGCGGTACAGCGCGGCCAGGCCGTCTAGGTCGGACGGGACGCGCTGCGGCGGGACGCCGAGCGTCGCGATAAACCCGCGCAGGGCCTCCGCCGGGCTGACCGCCGCCTCGCCGAGCGCGAAGCCGCGGAGGTTCACATACAGCTGGCCATCAGGGTAACGGTCCGCCACCGCATGCGCGCAGTGCACGGCCAGCGCCGTCTTCCCCGCGCCAGGCATGCCGTCGATCACGACCGCGGGGATCGGCTGTGCGGCCTGCGGGGTCAGCAGCTCCGACACGTAGGCGGTCTCGGCCCGGCGTCCCGCGAAGGCGGCCAGGTCAGCGGGCAGCTGGGCCGGACGGACCAGCGGCCGGTCGCCCACGGGCGCGGCCGTTGCCTGCTGCCGCAGTACCCGGCCGTGCGCCTCGCGGAGCTCCGCGCCCGGGTCAAGCCCCAGGTGGTCGGCCAGCCGGGCTCGCGCGGTCTCGTAGACGGCCAGCGCCTCGGCCTGGCTGCCCGCCGCGGCCAGCGCCAGCATCAGCCGGGCGTGAACCGGCTCAGCGAGCGGGTGACGACCCGCGGCCTGCCGCAGCGCCGGCAGCACTTGCCCGGCCAGCCCGGCCGCGAGCGCCGCGTCGGCCGCCTCCCGCGTAACGGCGAGGCACTCATGATCCACGGCGGTGAACGAGGGATGCTCCCAGACGGCCGCCACCCCGTCCGCGCAGGGCCCCTGGCCCAGGGCGAGGGCCGCCGCGAA
>JAWWPV010000393.1:0-2658 GCA_033854775.1 Trebonia sp. | reverse complement strand
AGGGCGGCGGCGAGGGCCGTCGTCACCGGGCCGGGCGGCCAGGTGCGGTGCACGGTCTCGACGGCGGTGACCGGGAGGACGCCGGCGACCGCGTTCGTGACGAAGACCTCGGTGGCCTCGGTCAGCTCATCGAGCGTGAGGGGCTTCTGGCCGATCCTCATGCCATGGCCGTGGGCCGCGCGCAGGACGGCGGCACGCGTGGTGCCCGGCAGCAGGCGGCCGTCGGCGGGCGGGGTGAGCAGCACGCCGTCCATGACCGCGAAGACGTTGGCGCGGTCGGTCTCGAGGAGCTCTCCGGTCTCGTCGGTGAGCAGCAGGTGCTGGTCGGGACCGGTCTTCGCCTGGGCGGCGAGCTCGGCGAGCAGCCTGCGGTCGCGGTACTTGTGCGCGCCGATGCCGCCGGGAACGGTCACCGGGCGGAGCGTGACCGCCATGGCGCCGGAAGGCTGCGGGGCCGGCTGCTGCAGGGCCGGCTGCTGGGGCGGCTGGGACTGCGGTGCCGGCTGCCTGGCGGCCGGGACGACCTCGACCGTGACCTGGAGCGGGCCGCCGACCGGGCGGACGGTGATCCGCAGCCTGCCCGACGGCCTGGCCGCGAGACAGCGGGCCAGGTCCGCGGTCAGCGACGCCGGCAGTTCCTTGCCGTAGAGGTCGCGGACGCTGCCCTCCAGCCGGGCCAGGTGGTCGGCCAGGCCGTGGGTCACGCCACCAGTGACGAGGAGCGAGGTGAAGACCCCGGCCGCGGGGCGCGGGAGCAGCGCGGCCCACCCCGCGGATGCACTGCCCGCGGATGCGGCCGTCACGGGCAGGGCGGCGTCCAGGCTGGCACCGAGCGCCGTCAGCAGCGGCGTCGCCTTGATCAGGCACTCGGCGTACTCGCCGGCCGGGTCGGAGTCGGCGACGATGCCGCCGCCCGCACCGATCCAGGCCTTACCCGCGGCGAACTCGAACGTGCGGATGGCGACGTTCAGCTCAAGGCCGGCGACCGGGGAACGGTAGCCGATCGCGCCGGTATAGGCCTCGCGCGCAGTGGTCTCCAGCTCGTCGATGATCTCCAGGGCGCGGACCTTCGGCGCGCCGGTCACCGAGCCGGGCGGGAACGCGGCGCGGATCAGGCTACCGTCACCCGCGCCGGGGCTCAGCGTGCCGGTGACCGTGGAGACCAGGTGCCAGACGCCGGGGTGCGGCTCGGGGCCGAGCAGGACCGGGACGGTCACCGAGCCCGGGACGCAGACCCGGCTGAGGTCGTTGCGGACCAGGTCGACGATCATCACGTTCTCCGCGCGGTTCTTCGTCGACGCCTCAAGCTCGGCGCGCTGCGCCGCGGCCTCGGCCTCGCCGGCGGCGCGCCGCGCGGTGCCCTTGATGGGCTTGGAGGTGACCGTGTCCCCGGTACGGCGGAGGAACAGCTCGGGCGACAGTGACGCGACGGCGGCATGTCCCGCGCCGGGGGCGGAGACGCCGATGAAGGCGGCGTACGGCGGGTCGAGCGCGGTCACGCCCTGGCAAAACGCGTCGAGGGGGTCGCCGGCGAACTCCGCCTCGGCGCGCAGGGTGATGTTGGCCTGGAAGATGTCCCCCTGGTGGATGTACTCGACCGCCCTGCGGACCGCCTCCTGGTGCCTGTCCGCACCGGGGACGAGGCGGAACGTGCCGAACTCGTAGCCGGCCGGCGCGGTCTCTGCTGGCGCGGCGTCGGCGGGCACGGTGCCGTTCGATGCCTGGCTCGCGAGGACGCGGGCCGCGCGGCAGTTCAGCTCGTCGAACCGCCGCTCAAGGGCGTCCGCGCGCTCCTGCGTCCATAGCGCCTCGAAGTGCCACTCCCCCGTCGCCCGGTCCCGGCGCAGTACGTGGTCGTAGTAGCCGAACCACCAGGCGGGCAGGGCGCGCGGCCCCGTCGGCGGCAGTGCCTCGCCGCCCGCGCTGTAGCCGAGGTAGCCGATCCAGCCACCGCCGAAGGCACGGTCTTGGCCGGCCACGCCGAGGTCACCGAGGTCACCGTCGAGGACTTCGTCCAGCGAGCCTGGTGCCGCCTTGACCGCCACGGGCTCGGCGGCGATCACGTCCGCGCCGCCGACCCAGGCGCCGCACAGGGCGACCGGATGCGCGTCATTCCTCACGAGCCGCAGCACGTCGGCCGGGGTGAGGTCCCACCCCAATGGTCGGCGCGCGACAAACGGTCCCGCTCCAGACATAGCTAAACCCCCCATTCCGGACATAGCCCGAGGCTAACCGGACACGACGGCCACGCGCCTTAGCCAACCCGACAAACACGCGTCCCCCGCGTCAGCATTGACCCCAGCGGAGGCATTCCCCCCTCCGCTACGCAAGCAACGCTAACAGAAATCGTTTACATTGGGTGACCGATTTGACACTCTGAGGGACGATGCGGGCGACAGGCCGCGTGATCGCCGGTGGCGGCCGCTAGTTGGCTATACAGCTTGAGATTCGTCACGAGTTCGACCGCAGTTAAACCAGATGTCGCGAGTGGCTTTGGCGGTGTGCGTACGTTCGTGTGGTCTTCCCACGAACCCGGAGGTCATCCCCCATGCCCGAAATCTCCCGCAGGAACCTCATCCGCGGCGCGGCGGTCGTCGGCGGCGCCGCGGCGGCCGCGACGGTGTCCGCCTCAGCCGCCCCGGAGGGCGCGAACGCCGC
>JAWWPV010000392.1:0-3737 GCA_033854775.1 Trebonia sp. | reverse complement strand
ATGCGTCGAACGGCTGGTTAACGGCGTCATCGAGCGGCACGGCCGGGTTGACGCGATGTGCAACATCGCCGGGATCATCACCGAGTCGCCCTTGCTCGAGCTGTCGGAGGGCGAGTTCGACCGGATGGCCGCCGTCAACCTCAAGGGAGTACTTTTCGGCTGCCAGGCGGCCGGGCGGGCGATGGCGGCCGCCGGCCGGGGCGCCATCGTGAACATGTCCTCGGCGGTCGTGGACCGCCCCGCCGCCAGCTTCGGCGCCTACGCCACCACCAAGGCAGGGGTCGTGCAGCTGACCAAGACACTGGCGGTGGAGCTTGGCCCGCGCGGTGTCCGGGTCAACGCTGTCGCCCCGGGCGTGATCGTCACCGCGATGACCGAGCGGCACTACACCCGCGCCGACGGCACTATCGACGAGGAGGGCCGCGCCGCACGCCTCGCCGCCTTGCGGGCGGTGTCGCCGCTGGGCACGGTGGGGATGCCGGAGGACATCGCCAACGTCGTGCGGTACCTGCTCAGCGAGGCCGCGCGGTTCGTGACCGGGCAGGTGTTCCGGGTCAACGGCGGGGCGATGATGCCATGACCGTGCCCAAGTCACGCCGCGGGTGACCTTGACGGGGCGTCCGCGGCTCCGATAGACAAATATTATCCACAATATTTGCTGGATGGCGGGTGCTGATTCGCGGAGGTTCAGTGATGACGACGGCTGGCATTGACCCAGGAGCACTTGTCCGCGACGACGGGGTGCGGCGCGAGATCTACCGCGATGCTGACGTGTTCGCGCTGGAGATGGAGCGGATCTTCAAGCGGACCTGGGTCTTCATGGCACACGACAGCGAACTGGCGGCCAGCGGCGACTACCTCACGATGCGGATCGGCACCGAGCCGGTCGTTCTCGTCAGGGGCGAGGACGACCAGGTTCGGGTGCTCGTTAACCGGTGCATGCACCGCGGTGCGATCGTGTGCGAGCGCGCGGCGGGTAACGCCAAGTCCTTCCGCTGCCAGTACCACGGCTGGACGTACCGCAACGACGGGCAACTTGTCGGCGTGCCCTACCCGGAACGGCAGGCCGCGGATGTCAGGGAGCGGCTCGGCCTCGTCGCGCTGCCCCGGGTAGAGAGCTACCGGGGGCTCATCTTCGCCTCCTTCAATCCCGGCGTGCCGCCACTGACGGACTACCTGGGGCCCGGTGCCATCGGCTACATCGACCGCTTCCTCGACCAGTGCCTCGGGCTGCCCCTGGTCGCGCACAAGCAGGCGCACCGCATCGCCATGGGGGCGAACTGGAAGCTGCAGCTCGAGAACGGCATGGACGGCTACCACGCCGGGTTCACCCACCGGTCCTTCTTCGACGTCATGCAGCGGCGGCTCGGGACCAGCGTCCGCTACGCGAGCGGCCTGCCGACGGCGACGTCCCGTGCATTCCGCAACGGCCACTGCGCGATCGACCCGGAGACCACCTCCCGCAAGCCGCTTATGAGCCGCGTCGCCACCCTGCCGGAAGCCGCGGAGCGGCTCGCGCTGCTGCGCGCCGAGGTCGGCGACGACAAGTACGAGGACTTCCTTGGCGGGCTCACCGGCGCCGGGATCAACGTCGGCATCTTCCCGAACCTCCAGCTCATCGGCGTCCATATCCGCCGTATCGACCCCGTGTCGGTGAACCAGACCGTCGTCTCGGTCCGCCCCCTCCTCGCCGACGGCGCGCCAGACCAGGTGAACTGGCTGCGGCTGCGCTACCACGAGCTGTTCTACGGGCCAGCCGGCTTCGGCCAGCCCGATGACTTCGAGATGTTCGAGCGCGTCGAGGCCGCCCTGGGTGACACGCAGGACGGCTGGTTCCGCTTCGAGCGGGGCCTCGGCGCCGAGCAGGCCGTCGACGAGGGCGACACCACGCTGGGCAATGTCAGCGACGAGACGCCGCAGCGCGGCCAGTACAAGCAGTGGGCGGCGCTCATGACGGCGGAAGGCTGAGGAAAAGCGAAATGCTCAAAACAGAGGATGCCGAACGGATGGTGGTGTCTCGGTACGCCGATTTTCTCCTCGACGAGGCAGAGCTGCTCGACGCGCGCCGCCTCGAGGAGTGGACAAGCCTGTTCGCCGACGACGCCGTGTACTGGCTGCCGATGGACCCAGGCCAGGTCACCCCGGGTGACGGCCTGAACATCATCTACGACGACCGGCCTCGCCTGCTCGACCGCGTGTCCCGGCTGGGCAGCGGGCTGGCGTTCTCCGACGAGCCGCACAGCGCCACCAGCCACACGCTGTCCCCGGTGCGGCTGCTGGACGGCCAGCGAGCACAGGAGGCGGCCGGCGGCCGGGGTCTGCTGCCCGGCGAGCACGCCGTGACCGCCCGCTGCGTGATCGGGCGCGCGCGGCAGGGCCGGACCGACACCTTCCACGCCCGCATCCGGTGGGTCCTGCGTGACAGCGGGGACGCCCTGCTCATCGTCATGAAGCGGATCGACCTGCTGAACGCGCAGGATCCGCTGCCCGTGCTCACCTTCCTGCTGTGATGACCGGCCGCCTTCAGTCGACATCTAACCGACATGACGCCGGGCCTACCCTCACCGCAAGGTCTTCACGCAGCGGTGCCGACCAGAAGGAGTGAGCGATGGCCGTCCAGGCCGAGGAAATGGTGCTACACGAGGTTCGCGACGGCATCGCGCGGATCACCCTGAACCGGCCCGCCGTGGCCAACGCGCTCGCGCCGGAACAGCGTGATCGGCTAATCGAGCTGTTCCAGGCGGACAGCCGCGATCCCGGCGTCCGGGTCGTGGTGCTGAGCAGCACGGGACGGCACTTCTGCGCCGGCGCCGACCTTCAGCGCATCAAGCAGAGCCGTGGCGCCGACGCCGGCCACGTCGGCGCGGGCACGGATCGCATCCTCACCGGCGCGCTGCGGCTGATCTCGTCGGTCCTCGACTGCGCCAAGCCCGTCGTCTGCGCCGTCAACGGGACCGCGGCCGGGCTTGGCTTGCACCTCGCGCTCGCCTGCGACCTGGTCGTCGCCGGCGCGAGCGCGCGCTTCTTCGAGCCGTTCGTGCTGCGGGGCCTGGTTGTCGACAGCGCGGGCGCCTACCTGCTGCCCAGGCTCATCGGGCTGCAGCGCGCGAAGGAGCTCGCGTTCCTCGGCGGGAAGCTGGACGCGGCGCAGGCCCACCACTACGGCATGGTCAACCGCGTGGTCGCCGACGAGGAGCTTGAGGCCGCGACGCAGGCGCTCGCCGCGCAGCTGGCGGCCGGCGCCACCAGCGCCATCGGGTTCAGCAAGCGGCTGTTCAACTCCTCGTTCGATGGCGGGCGCGAGCAGCTGTTCCTGCTTGAGGCGATGTCGGTGGAGATGCAGTCACGCGCGGACGATGTGACCGAGGGCGTGACCGCCTTCACGCAGCACCGCGACCCGCATTTCACCGGCCATTGAGATGGCCCATGAGATGGCCGAACGCGACGTACCGGACCTGAGGAGTGAATGATGCCTGCCCCCGTGTCGGCGCTTGCCGGCGAGTTCGCGACGATCCGGCAGGTCATGGACGCCGCCGTGGCCGCGTTCGGCGACCGTGAGGCCTACGTCGACGGCGGCAATCGGATCACCTTCGCGCGGTGGATGCGGATGGCCGACGCACTGGCGGCGGAGTTCCACGCCCGTGGCGTGGGCCGGGGGGACGTGGTGGCGCTGATGTTGCCCGCCTCCATCGACTACGCGGTCGCCTACGCCGCCGCGGGGAAGCTCGGTGCGATCG
>JAWWPV010000391.1:0-2918 GCA_033854775.1 Trebonia sp. | reverse complement strand
GCGAGACCCCTGGATGGTCGTCGGATCGGGGACCTTCACCGGGGACGTGGCCGGACGGCTCGGGCTGCGGAACGTCTTCGCGGACCACCGTGACCGGTACCCGCGTGTCAGCCTGGAGGATGTGGGTGCCCGCCGGCCGGACATCGTCGTGCTGCCGGACGAGCCGTACCGGTTCAGCGCCGCCGACGGCCCGGAGATGTTTCCAGGCCGCCGGGTCGCGCTGGTCGAGGGGCGCAGCCTGACCTGGTACGGGCCGTCGCTCGTGAACGCCCGGTCAGCCCTGCTCGCGCGGCTCCGCTAGCAGCGAACGGCCTGATAACCGGGCGATCCTGGCCGAGCCCGGTTGACGACGCCGGCCGCCTCGCGCCCTGACCGTTGAGGCGAACGTGATCTGGGACTTCAGCGGAACTGACGGTGCCCCGCCAGCCGCAGGCGGGCTGGCGGGGCACCGTGGTCCCCGGGCTACTCCGGGAAGCTAGCTCGCGGCGTTGAGTGCCGTCGCGGTGAGTGTCGCGCTGTTCAGCTCGTACGAGCCTGCGCCGTGATCGCCGTCGTAACCGAAGGCGTACACATCCAGTGTCTCGCCGCCGGCCGGCACGATGATCTCGTTTGATCCGCTGTAGTAGGAGTTCACCTGGTCAGTGATGTTAGTCGCGTTGTACGGGGCGAGTGCGCCGCTGCCGATGTTGAACAGGTCGTTCGAGAAGTCAGTCTTGGCGGCTCCGTTGTAGACAAAGCCCTGCGGGAAGACAGCGGCGCCACCGGCGGTCGCGTTCGGCGTCGCCTTGAAATTGACATTTATCAGGTATGTGCCGGCCGCCAGGGGGACAGTCCCGACCAACTTCTTGCCACTAGCGAAACTGCCGCCGGTCGGGACGCTGTAGGAGTTGTCGGATGGGTCGGTCTCGAGTGAGTACGTATGAGTGGAGACAACGCCGGATGGCCCTTGCGCGCCTGGCGCGGCGGTGGTGTAGAACAGCACGAACGCGCTCCACTCGGACGAGCCTGCGGAGTTATCCGCGCTGATCTTCGCCTCGTACGCCGTTCCCGCCTTGAGCGTCGAGACGGCGTGCGACGTGCCGGTCAGCGTGTCCCCGCTGTCGTAGGAGGCGGCCGCCGTGGGCGTGGAGGCGTTGCCGATGATGATACGGTACGAGGTCGCCCCGGCGTCCTTGTCCCAGGTGAACGTCGCGCCGTCCGTGGTGACACTGCCGTTCTCGACGGCGAAGCCGGTGACTTTAGCGGGCTTCGCGGTGGCAGCGTTCGCCGCGCTGGCGCCGATGCCCGTGAGCGTGCAGCCGGCGGCGAGCGCGCCGGCTCCCACCACGCAGGCGAGCGTCCTTCGGCTGAATTTCATCATGATCGTCTTTCCCTCGCTCTCTTGCCCCATGAAAAGGTGAAATGCGCGTCCGCACCCGGGACGGCGGCTGCGGTCGCGCCGGCGAAACATTACCACGGGTAATCGCACAGACACGCTAAGTACCACGCGGAATGACGGAGATTGTTACTTGCGCCCGCCATGAGACTGAGTATCGTTTGATGATATTGAGTTTCATAGGTGGTGGGTCCATGGACGACGCGGTTCGCAGTGAATCTGGCTTGCCCATCCGGGCTGTCTATGACGCCGCCGAGCTGGCCGGGTTCGACCCGGGTGCCGAGCTCGGTGAGCCCGGCGTGTTCCCGTACACGCGCGGGGTTTACCCGTCGATGTACACGGGGCGGCCGTGGACGATGCGGCAGTACGCGGGGTTCGGCACGGCGAAGGAGTCGAACCAGCGGTATCACGAGCTGGTCGCCAACGGCACGGGCGGGCTGAGCGTGGCGTTCGACCTGCCGACGCAGATGGGCTACGACTCCGATGAGCCGATCGCCCGTGGCGAGGTCGGGAAGGTCGGCGTGGCCATCGACTCGGTCGAGGACATGCGCGTGCTGTTCGACGGCCTGCCGCTCGACAAGATCTCCACGTCGATGACGATCAACGCCCCGGCCGCCACCCTGCTGCTGCTGTACCAGCTCGTGGCGGAAGAGCAGGGCATCGCCGGGGGCAAGCTGACCGGGACCATCCAGAACGACGTGCTCAAGGAGTACATCGCGCGCGGCACCTACATCTACCCGCCGCGCCAGTCGCTGCGGCTGACCAGCGACATCTTCGCCTACTGCCAGCGGGAGATGCCGCGCTGGAACACGATCTCCATCTCCGGCTACCACATGGCCGAGGCGGGCGCCACGCCGGCGCAGGAGGTCGCCTTCACGATCGCCAACGCCAAGGAGTACGTGCGGGCCGCGCTCGCCGCCGGCCTTGACGTCGACGACTTCGCGCCCCGGCTGTCGTTCTTCTTCGTCGCCCGCACGACCATCCTTGAGGAGATCGCCAAGTTCCGTGCCGCGCGCAGGATCTGGGCGCACGTCATGCGGGACGAGTTCGGCGCGAAGAACCCCAAGTCGCAGATGCTGCGGTTCCACACCCAGACCGCCGGGGTCCAGCTGACCGCGCAGCAGCCGGAGGTCAACCTGGTCCGGGTCACCGTGCAGGCCCTCGCCGCCGTCCTCGGCGGCACGCAGTCCCTGCACACCAACTCCTACGACGAGGCCATCGCGCTGCCGACGGAGAAGGCGGCGCGGCTGGCGCTGCGGACCCAGCAGGTCCTGGCCGCCGAGACGGACGTGACCAAGATCGTCGACCCGTTCGCCGGCTCGTACGCCGTCGAGTCGATGACTGACGACGTCGAGGAGGCCGCCCGCGCCCTCATCGACCAGATCGAGGAGCTGGGCGGGGCGGTGAACGCGATCGAGTCCATGACCGGGGACCTTGAGGCCGCCGCGCTCGCGCTAATCCAGGCGGTCGAGGACCGGGGCGGCGCCGCCGCCGCCATCGAGCAGGGCTTCCAGAAGGACGAGATCGAGGCGTCCGCCTACCG
>JAWWPV010000390.1:0-4075 GCA_033854775.1 Trebonia sp. | reverse complement strand
GCAGCCACGGCCCGTACGGCACCACGGCGAGGATCGCCGTGCCGAGCACCGCCCCGACCACGGTCCCGACGCCACGCTGCACCGCCCGCGCGAACACCGAGCCGTAATCGGGCTTGAGGATGATCACCACCGTGAGGACCACCCAGTAGGACCGCGACAGTGGCAGCACCTCGCTGGCCACCGCCGCGATCCCGGTGCAGAGCATCAGCCGGATCGTGAACTCCCAGGCGATCCGCCCGCCGATCAGCTGATCGATGACCTGCTCCGCCCACCCGCGCAGCCGTCCGAGCATGCTGTGATCCGCCTCGGCCGGGTCCAGCGGGGCGGGGGCAGGCGTCCAGTTCCCTGACAGCACCCGGACGAGGTTCACCATGGCCTCCCGCAGCGCGAGCGCCCCCGGCGAGGACGACCACGGCGGCGGTATGACCGGCAGCTGAGGCCCGGCCGCGGCGCGCCGCCCGCCGAACCCGAGCACGCCGGACCCCGGCCCGCGGTCGTCGAGAATCGCATCGCCGAACCGCTCGATCTCGGCGGTGACCAGGGGCGGCACCCGTTCCCCGGTCACCCGCAGCGCGGCGGCGGCCTCGGCGAACTGGTGACTCACGTTGAGCACGGCCATGAGGTGCATGTCCCGCCTGGAGCGCCCGCTCGCCGCAGCCCGGCCCGTCAGCATCGCGTCATACGCGGCGTTGAGCGCGCCCACGAAGGCCACCCGTGCCCCGGCCATGCCAGGGGTGCCGATCAGCCGCAGGCCCCGCGCGAGCGCGTAGTAGACCTCGGCGACCGCCTTCCGCTCCGCCGACCGGGGCGAGAGCAGGTACCCGGGCGTGATCAGCAGCAGTGCCCAGGCCACCCCCACGAGGAACTCGAGGGCCGTGTGCCACCAGGGCCGCAGCAGCCCGATCGGCCCCAGCCCGAGCGCGCTGTATATGAAGAGCTGGAGCCCCGTCACCGACCCGACCGCGCCGAGCCGCGCCAGGATCGCTGACACCCCCGCGATCACGACGACGGCGAGCACCGCGAACCAGCCGCGCCCGTGGATCACCGTCCCGATCAGCAACCCGGGAGCGCCCCCGAGGACGGCCGCCGCCCCGATCCGCTCCACCCGCGGCCAGTAAGGACCGCCGGTGTCGATCGTGATCGACAGCAGCCCGCCCATGGCGGGCAGCAGCGCGAGCTCCCGTCGCCCGGTCGCGAATCCCACCGCCAGCGGCACCCACAGCGCGAGCACCGCCCGCGCCATCGTCGCCCATGGCACCGGCGCCTTCTTGGGCCGCATCACCTCGGCGAGCCACTCGGGCACCACGTCGCTCAGCCAGTCGGGCACCGCCGTCCGCGCCCCGCTGACCAGCCGGGCCCCGCTAACGCTCCACACAAGATCAAAGGCTAGAGATAAAAGACAAAGAGGCGCCAGCTGCGATGTTCCCGTACCGTATATTTCCCGTCTTGTCCCCATCGAGGGCGGGTCGCGTCCGGTAGAAAGATGGCCATGAAGATCCTCGTCCGGATCCTGGTGACCGCGGTGGCCCTCGCCATCGCGGCCTGGGTGGTCCCCGGAATCAAGCTCACGGCCTGGACCCTCCATGGCATCTCGGCCATCAGCAACGACGCGTCGATCGCCAAGACGCTGATCATCGTCGCGGTGATCTTCGGCTTGATCAACGCCGTCATCAAGCCGGTCATCAAGGCCGTCGGGTGCGCCTTCTACGTCCTGACCCTCGGCTTGATCGCGATCGTCGTCAACGGCGCGCTGCTCTATCTCACCAGCTACATCGTCTACGACAAGCTGCACCAGCCGTTCCATGTCACCACGTTTCTCGCCGCCGTCGAGGGCGCGCTCATCGTCGGCGTCGTGACCTGGGTGGCTCACCTCATCCTGCGCGACGAGGACTAGCCCAAAGCAGCAAGCTTAGGCAATAGACTTAACCGCCATACACTTTTGGTGCGCCGCGTGTTACTTGCCGCGGGCAACGAAATCCATCAACGTCCATGGAGTCACGCCGCCGTGAAGACCGATGTCGAAGAGCTGAGCCCGACCCGTGTCCGGCTGAGCGTCGAGGTTTCCTTCGAGGAGCTCAAGCCGAGCCTCGACAAGGCTTACAAAGAGGTGGCGCAGCAGGCGCGCATCCCCGGTTTCCGCCCGGGCAAGGTTCCGCCGCGCGTCATCGACATGCGGATCGGCCGCGGCGCGGTGCTGAACGAGGCGGTGAACGACGCGCTGCCCGAGTTCTACAGCAAGGCCGTGCAGGAGGCCGACGTGTTCGCCCTCGGCCAGCCAGACGTGGAGATCACGGAGCTCAACGACGGCAAGGACCTCACGTTCACTGCCGAGGTCGAGATCCGGCCGAAGTTCGAGATCCCCGACCTGGCCACGCTCAGCGTCACCGTCGACGACGCCGTGGTCACCGACGAGGACGTCGACGAGTACCTGAACAACCTGCGCGAGCGCTTCGCCAGCCTCAAGACCGCGCAGCGCGCGGCCGAGGACGGCGACTTCACCACGATCGACCTGTCCGCGAGCCTGGACGGCGAGCTCATCGAGGACGCCCAGGCGACCAGCCAGTCGTACCAGATCGGCAGCGGTACGATGCTCGACGGCCTGGACGACGCTCTCACCGGCCTGTCCGCGGGCGACACCGTGACGTTCAAGAGCGAGCTGGCCGGCGGCGCGGCCGAGGGCCAGGAAGCCGACATCACGGCGACCGTGCAGGCCGTCAAGGTCAAGGAACTGCCCGAGCTCGACGACGACTTCGCGCAGCTCGCGAGCGAGTTCGACACCCTCGACGAGCTGAAGGACGACACCCGCAGCCAGCTTGAGCGGGTCAAGAAGCTCCAGCAGACCACGCAGGCCAGGGACAAGGCCGTCGAGGCGCTCGTCGACGCCATCGACATTCCGCTGCCTGAGAAGTTCGTCGAGCACGAGCTGCACCACGCGCACGAGAACATCGACAACCAGCTCGTCCAGATGCAGATGTCCAAGGAGGACTACCTCACGTCGATCGAGAAGACGGAAGAGGAGTTCGACGCCGACCTGGTCGAGCAGTCACAGCGGAGCGTCAAGGTCAGCTTCGTCCTCGATGAGCTTGCCCGCGCCGAGGACCTGTCGGTGAACCAGCAGGAGCTGTCCTACTTCGTCGCCGACCAGGCGCAGCGGATGGGCGTCAGCCCGGACTACTTCGCGCAGCAGCTGGTCCAGAACAACCAGATCAACGTGGCGGTCACCGAGGTGCTGCGCGGCAAGGCGGCCACGATCGCCGCGGAGCGGATCGCGGTCACCGACGAGGCGGGCAACGCGATCGACGTCAAGGCCGAGATCGAGGCGCTCAACGCCGACGTCGACGCCATGCTCGCCGCCCAGGCCGCTGAGCAGGCGGCCGCGCAGCCCGCGGGCGACATCGAGGTCGACGACCTCTCGATCGACGTGGCCGGCACCATCGAGTCGGACGAGGCCGAAGTGGTCGGGGAGATCGTCGAGGAGATCGTCGCGGAAGCCGAAGTGGTCGAGGAAGCCGAAGAGATCAAGGACTCCGAGGCCTAGCCGAAGAAGCGAAAACAGCGCACGTAGCCAGGGACCGTCTGGAGGACCTTGGCTACGTGCGTTCTTTTTCCAAACCAGTGCATCCGAACGATTGCGGCTTGACTCTCCCGCCCCACGCGCACTCCGCTGATCGGCAGCCCCTTGTGGGGTGCTTCGCGCTAATTGCCGGATTAGTTCTCTGGCGCGTAACCGCCGAGTGGCAACGTGGTGCGCCGTCAGCGAACAGGGGGCTACCCGGGGCATGGTTACTCCCCACTGGCGTTAATGTCCATTGAACGACACCCGAAGTGATCGGAGCAGGTGACCACGTGACACAGCTAGTCGAGCCAGTTGCCCGGACGGCTACCCCGGAGTCCCCGGTGATTCCTGGGGACCTGCTGTTCCAGCGACTGCTGCGGAACCGCATCATCTTCCTCGGCCAGCAGGTCGACGATGACATCGCGAACCGGATCGCTGCCGAGATGCTGCTGCTGTCCGCCGAGGACCGCGCGCGCGACATCACGATGTACATCAACTCCCCGGGTGGCTCGGTCTACG
>JAWWPV010000389.1:0-4242 GCA_033854775.1 Trebonia sp. | reverse complement strand
GCAGGTATGCCAGGGAGAGTCGCTGAATGATGGCGACTCGTTCTGGGTCCTCGTCAGTGGTTCCGGCCGCGTCGTATCCGGTAACACCGCCGAGCAGGTGCTCGCCGCCGAAGAGCGTTAGCAGGCTTTTCGGTCCGGGGCTGAACGTATATGGATCGGCGTGGTAATCCGCGCCCTTGGTCGAGAGCTCCCAGGTGAAGTCCTTGTCGCCGATGACGACTAGGGTTTGGGTGGTCATGTCGGTGAACCCGGCGGTTCGAAGGGACGTGAATCGTGCGGCGGGTTCGGAGAGATGGTCGCCGCCAGCACCGGTCGAGGACAACATGATGCCGGCCTTGACGCGTGCGTCGGGAACGTAGATTCTTGTGCCGTCGTCACCGATGTAATCGGCGCCGAGCAGCATGCCTGCGGTCTGGGCGCCGAAGGAGTGGCCAGCCACGGCGATGCGGCTTCGATCAAGGCGTCCTTTGATCTCCGGGACGGCGTCCTCGATGAGATCGAGTTGATCCAGGATTTGCTTCATGTCGTTGACGCGGGATTCCTCGAACGCCGGAGCGCCTGGCGTTGACGAATCGAGAAGCAGACCTCTCGACGTCAGGTGGGTCGGTTGAACCACTACGAAACCGCGGCTCGCCCAGAAATCCACGAGGGGTTCTGCGCTCCGGTAGGAAGTGAGAAAGTTGGCCAGGCCTCCGCCGTGCGAGTAAAGGATGATCGGAAGGTTGTCGCCCGTTGTTGGCGCGGTGACTTTCAGTTCCAGGTCCACGATGCGATCGGGCGCCGATAGTGTTACCGGGCTCACCGCAACAATCGGTGTTGCCGCCGACACAGGGATCTGCGCGGCTCTCCCGATGCCGGCGTGATCTCGTCCGAGCACGATCCCAGTTTGCTTTTCGCTAGCGGGATTCGAGGTCGTTTTCGTTGCCTGCATTTCTAATCCTTAACGTAGCCGTCGACTGGTGCGGGCTCAGAGAACGATCCGCGCTCCCTGAAGCGGAAAATAGTTCCTCACCCGAGTTCCTACCTGCCGCGGAGGGCGACGAGCGCGACCGGGCACACCTTGATGCCCGGTGCGGCCGAGGTTTTGTGCTGCACGAGGGTTCTCCTGACGCGAGGGTGAGGCGTGCAGGGCCTCCGTCGAGGTACGCTGATGTTAAGCGGAAGATCTTTCCGCTACCATATGGAATATCTTTCCGTTTAGCAAGGGGGGCCGTGGCACCCGAGTCGGTCAGCACGAAGATTTCCTCGACGGTACGCAGCGTCGACCCGTCCCGGCGGCAGCGCTCGGACGCGAAGCGAAATGTCCTCGCACTAGTACAGGCCGCAAAGACCGTATTCGCGGACAGCGGTGTGGACGCGCCCGCGAAGGAGATCACCGATCTTGCAGGAGTGGGCGTCGGCACGCTCTATCGGCATTTCCCTCGCCGATCCGACCTCATCGTTGCCGTGATGCAACACGAGATCGACGAGTGCATCGACGCTGCCGCAGCGCTCGGGAACACACTGAGTCCGCGGGATGCGCTCCTAGGGTGGATCGAGCGCTTCACGGACTTCGTCGGCACCAAGCGCGGGCTCGCCTCAGCGCTCCACTCCGGTGACCCCGCCTACGATGACCTCCCGCAGCGTCTCCTAAACCGGCTCGAACCGGCGCTCCACACGCTCCTCGCCCGAGCGGCAGCGGGCGGGTACGCGCGCGAAGACGTCACGGCCCGGGAAGTCCTCACGACCGTAGCTCTCATTTGCCAGCCGGTCCCCGGCGAACAACCAAGCTTCAACCAGCGCATGACACGAGTGTTCATCGAGGGACTGGGCCACGTTGACTAGAGCTGGTGGCCGCCAGCCCGGAGAAAACAAGACCACCCAACCGGATTTCCCAATGGCCGTTGACACTCGCCTCCCGGCAGACTCCTTCCAAACTGGTGATCTGGATGCCTCGCGCAAACGCCGGGAGACCGGGCCTGTGAGTATGAGTTCGCAGGTATCGGCCGTGTTCTGAGGCCGGGCCTGCCAGGTTGGTGTCTAGTAGTGCCGGGTGACTCCCAGCGTGCCTGACCGCCGTGATGGCGTGCCCGTTACGTGCCCGATGGGACGGTGAACCACGGTAGCTCGCGGTCACTCACGGGCAGGCGGGCACGTCGCCCGACCTGCGTTCCGGCTGATCAGGGGCCTTGTGCCCGAAGCCTTCCAAGCTGGTCATGAGGGTTCGATTCCCTTCGCCCGCTCTTCGCTCCAGCCCAGGTCAAAGGCATGATCAATCTCTCGTCAGCCGTTCTCGGGATGCCTTGCGGCGACGCCGTGCCCGATCCCCCGTTTGCTCGTGCCCCTTGTCGGGCCTGCGTGAGCAAACTTGCCCCTGCCTGCCGCGATAGCTTCGTCCGCGCTCCCGCGTGGCGTGCTGATAGATCAACGCGGCCCGCGCACTTGAGTGGCCCGTGCGCTCAATCAGCTCGCGCAGGCTGGCTCCCTGGCCCGCCGCCATCGTGTTGCCGGTGTGCCCGCAGGTCATGGAAATGCAGGTCGGGCATGCCGATAGCGTCGCGGGCCTTGGTCCAGGTCCGGCGGAAGTTCGACCGTCGCAGCCTGCCGCCCTGCGGGCCAACGAAGACCAGGCCGTCCTCGCCGGAGCCTGCGAATGACAAGAGATGCCAGCCTAGTTCTGGCGCGATTTCCCTGGGGAGAGCGACGGTCGGGCGTCCGGCCGCCGACTTGGGACCATCGTCTATTAGCTGGCCACGGTGGCTCACGAAGACTCCGTACTGTCAGTCGACGTCGATGACGTCGAGGTGGCCGACGCTGGCACAAGCGACCGGGCTGCTCCCGGACTACGACAAGTGCCGGGCCTACATTGCAGACGTGCACAGCGCCTTCCGTTCAGGAAGCTGATCGCCCTACCGGGCGACGCCGGGCGGGCGTACCGCCCACACGGCATCGGGCTCGGGGGCCGACTGCGCGCGCCCAGGCCTGAGGCGACGAGTAAGCACCAGGGCGCATGCGGTGGCCGCGATAAACACGAGCAGGGTGAGCACGTAGTAGTTGCCGACGATCAATTCCAGCCCACGCCAGGTGAACTCGACTGCCCCGTTGTTGCCCTCGTTCGGCGCGAGAAGCAGCAACCCGCGCGGCAGCAGCTGGGCTTTAGGGTCGTAGCCGCCCTGGTTGCCAATAGGCAGGGGCCACCAGCCAAACAAGCCCACCACCAGCGCGGCCCCGAGGATCCGGTAGCCGAGGCGCCGTGGCCTGTACGCGGCGAGGACAAGTGCCGGTACCACGTAAACGTAGTGGTGCGACCAGCTGATCGGGGACACCAGCAGGCCGGTCGCGGCACACGCAACCAGGCCGAGTAGCTCGTGGCCACGCCGGCTCGCCAGTATCGAGGTGGCGAGCCCGGCGATGCCGACGATGACCGCCGCGACCAGCCAGTATACGTGCGCGTCGGGCCCGGCGTGGGTAAGGCGCAGTATGACGCCGTTAAGGGACTGGTTGTCCAGGTGGAAGGGTTTGCTGCCTGGCCGGGCGAACTTCCCTCCCCAGTAGACCGCGGAGGCGTGCGGCAGCAGCGCGAACCCAAGTCCTACCGTGACCACGAAGGTCAGCGCGCTGACCGCCGCGGCCTTTACTCGCCGCGTGAACAGCAGGTACGGAATGAAGATCAACGGCGTGAGCTTGATCCCTGCCGCCAGCCCGATTCCGATGCCCTTGCCCTTGATGCGGTCCGGCAGCGCGAGATCGCCCACCACCAGGGTCAGCAGCACGAGGTTGATCTGCCCGAAGAACAGCGTCATCGCAACCGGTTCGAGCCAGAGGCCCACTGCGGCGATCGCAAACGCCGCCGCAGCCCTGGCCAGGCCGGCGGGCCGCCCGGCGAGTCCCAGAGATAGGTACGCCACCACCGGCAGCAGCCCGATCGTGAGCACCGCCAGCCCGACCTGCCAGGTCGCGAACGACGCACCGCTCCCCGCAGCGAGCAGGAGCGCGGCGAACGGCGTGTAGATGAACGGCAGCTTCGCCGCCCCGAGCTCCAGCGCGTAGAGCATCGCCGGCTGGTTCCGCACAGCGATGCCGCCATCCCGGTAGACGGCCGTGTCGATCTGCTTCCAGTAGTACTGCGGGAACGCGTGGACGAGCAGGGCATAACCGGCCACGGCCAGCAGGAACAGTGCGACCGAGGCCATGAGCCAGGTGGCTGGCCGTATTCGAGTCACTACACCGTCTCCTCAGCCGGGAACCCTCCTAGTCATGTTC
>JAWWPV010000388.1:0-2703 GCA_033854775.1 Trebonia sp. | reverse complement strand
GCCGGCCTCGCCGATCCCGCGAACGGCGCCGACGGGCTTGCCCCCGCGGGCGCTGGCAGCGGGTCGCAAACGATGGTCGTGGACGCCGGCTACGCGGGGTACGGGGAGACTGCCCCCGGGCACGACGGCGGCAGCGGGCACGGCCGGCGCGGCTCGGCCTTCACCGCCCTGCTGCACGGCGGTGACGACAACGGCGCTAATGACGGCGGGGCGCATCGCGGCGCCGGCGAGCGAGAGCCGTTCCTTCAGCGCTGGCTGTTCAGCCGCCGGCTGGTGTACGTGCTTGTCGGCGCGCTTGTCCTGATCGGGCTCGCCGGCGGCGGATGGTGGCTGACCTCGGGGCGGTACACGTCCGTGCCCGCGGTGAGCAAGCTGACCTCGGCGGCCGCCGAGCAGACGCTGCGCGCGGCCGGCTTCCAGGTGCGGACCGGCCCGCCGGTGATCAACGACACCGTGCCGAAGGGCGAGGTGATCGGCACGTCGCCGTCCGGGCGGGCACTGCCCGGCGCGACGATCGTGCTCACGATCTCGCAGGGGCCGCGGATGATCACCGTGCCGCCGATTCCGGCGACCGACACCGCCGCGCAGGCCATGGCGGCGCTGCGCGCGGTGGGGCTAACCGTGAGCTCCGCCACCAAGCCGGTGGGCGTGGCGAGCAATCCGCAGATCGGCCAGGTAGCGGGCACCACGCCGGCGGCGGGCACCTCCTGGCCGCAGAACAAGCCGGTTACCGTGAACGTGGTCGCCGGGCTCGCGCTACCCAACCTCGTCGGGCAGAACCTCGGTACCATCCAGGCGTGGGCCGGGCAGAACCACATCAACATCCAGCCCACGCAGGTCGACAACAGCCAGCCGCCGGGCACCATCGTCGCGCAGTCGCCCGCGCCGACCACGCCCGTCCAGCCCGGGTCGACGGTCAGCGTGTCGGTGTCCAACGGGCCGCCGCAGGTGCCCATCCCCGACGTGCAGGGCCAGAGCTGCCAGAACGCGCAGCAGACGCTTCAGCAGGCCGGGTTCCAGGTTCAGGTGCAGCAGGGCGTCTTCGGTCGCCTGTTCGGCAACAACCAGGTGCAGAGCATGAGCCCGACGGGGCAGGCGCCGAGCGGCACGACGATCACGCTGCAGTGCGGGTAGCCCGACGTCCCCTTCGTCGTTGCGACACGCCGCGGGAAGTCGGCGCGGGCCAGGGACATCGCTACGCTTAAGGAACTCCGGCGGCCAGGTAGCTGAGTGACCGCGCAGACAGCGGGGGCGCGGGGGGTTGTCCCCCGGGAGATTGGAGCGCTGAGATGGTTGTGGTGATGGCCGCGGACGCCACCGTGTCCGATGTGGACCACGTAGTAAGCGTGGTGCGTGACGCAGGCGGCGAGGCGTTCGTCAGCCGCGGCGAGTCGCGGACGATCATCGGCCTGAGCGGCGACATCGAGCGGTTCGCCGCGACCCTGAACCTGGCCGGGATGGGCGGCGTGGCCAACGTGGTGCGGATCTCGGTGCCCTACAAGCTGGTCAGCAGGGAGCACCGCCGGGAGCGCTCGGTGATCCGGGTCGCCGGCGTGCCGATCGGTCCCGACACGCTAACGGTGATCGCCGGGCCGTGCGCGGTGGAGACGCCGGAGCAGACCATGGCCGCCGCCCGGATGGCGCGGGCGGCCGGCGCGTCGCTGCTGCGCGGCGGTGCGTTCAAGCCCCGGTCGTCGCCCTACGCCTTCCAGGGCCTCGGCGAAGTGGGGCTGAAGATCCTGGCGGAGGTCCGCGAGGAGACCGGGCTGCCGATCGTGACCGAGGTGATCGACCAGCGCGACGTGGAACTAGTCACGAAATATGCAGACATGCTGCAGGTCGGGACCCGGAACATGCAGAACTTCCCCCTCCTCCAGGCCGTCGGCGCGGCCGGCAAGCCGGTCATGCTCAAGCGCGGGATGTCCGCCACCATCGAGGAGTGGCTGATGGCCGCCGAGTACATCGCGCAGCGCGGCAACCTGGACATCGTGCTCTGCGAGCGCGGCATCCGCACGTTCGAGAACGCGACGCGCAACACCCTGGACATCTCCGCCGTCCCGGTCGCGCAGCGGCTCTCGCACCTGCCGGTGATCGTGGACCCCTCGCACTCGGGCGGCCGCCGCGACCTCGTGCTGCCGCTCTCGCGCGCGGCTATCGCGGTCGGCGCCGACGGCATCATCGTCGACGTCCACCCGCACCCGGAGAGCGCCCTGTGCGACGGCCCGCAGGCGCTGATCGAGTCCGACCTGCGGGAACTGGCGTCCGTGGCGCACCATTTGTCGCCTTTGGTCGGCCGGACGCTGACCCCCGCGCCAGCCCGCGCGCACGCGTAGGCCGACCTCTCCATGATCATGTAAATAAAGCAGCGCATGAGCTGCTTTATTTACATGGAAGGAAAATCCTTACTCGGGGCGGTACTCCTGGGCGTTCGCGGCCAGCTGCTCCGCCAGCTCGTCCGCGTCGAGGCGCCCTTCTATGCGGCGCAGGTCCTCGATCTTCGCCCGGGTCTCCGCCCGGCGGGGGGTGAGCAGCGTGCAGCAGTCCTGGTCGGGCAGCTCGGAGATCGCCAGCGTGCCGAGCCGGCGCGCCTCCGACATGATCTCCGTCTTGTCCCAGCCGAGCAGCGGCCGCAGGATCGGCAGCGACACGGCGTCGTCGAGCGCGGTGATGTTCGGCAGCGTCTGGCTGGACACCTGGCCGAGG
>JAWWPV010000387.1:0-9484 GCA_033854775.1 Trebonia sp. | reverse complement strand
GACGGGCGCGGCGGCTCCGGTGGCGGTGACCAGCAGGTCGGCGCCGGCGAGCATGGCGGGCACGTCGCTGGCGGGCAGATGCGTGGCCCGCAACGCCGCGGCCACCTCAGCGGCTCGCGCCGCGTTGCGGCTGGCCACTGACAGTCGCGCGACACCGGCTTCGCGCAGCAGCCGCGCCGCGAGCTTGCCCGTGCTGCCGGTCCCAAGGACCACCGCATGGCGGTCGGCGAGACCGCCCAGGTGCGCGGCGGCCATATCCAGGCCGGCCCGGGCCAGCGAGATGCCCTCGGTGCTGATGGTGGTCTGCGTGCGGGCCCGCTTGCTTGCCCGCAGCGCCGCGTCGATCAGCGCGGTGATGGCGGGGCCGCTGGTTCCGGCCGCGGCGGCCGCGCGGGCCGCGGCCTTGATCTGGGCGACGATCTGTTCCTCGCCAACAGCCATCGAATCCAGCCCGCACGCGACCGAGAACAAGTGCTCGGCGGCCGCGCCGCCGACACGGACACGGGCTATCCGGAGGACCTCGTCGACGGGGAGCCCCCCCCGGGCGGCCACCAGGCCCGCGACAGCCCGGGTCACCTGCCCGGCCGGGCCTGACGCCGCCGCGTAGACCTCCACCCGGTTGCAGGTGCACAAGACGGCCACCTCGTCGACGGAGGGCACGGCGTGCAGACGGCTTAGCACCTCGCCCAGCTCTGCCGACGGTACGGCGAGCTGCTCAAGTATTTCGGCGGGGGCGAGGCGGTGGGACACGCCGACGTTCACAATCGTCATCGCGATGACCATTCAGTTGCTGGGAATTTCGCGTTCGGCACGAGGGCGGAGCTCAACTCATGACCCTGCGATCAGCTCGCAATGGCAAGCGGTCGCGGGCGGGGATTCGGCGGCATCGGCGGCATCGGCGGCATCGACGGTGCCGGGTAGACCGTGTTAATTGTCGTCAGCGCCCAGCTCATCCTGGCTAGCGCGGTGTCCGGGTGGTCACCGAACTCGCCGGCCACCTGGGCGGCACAGCCGCGGACGCCCAACCGCCGCACCGCCGCCGTGACGGCGCGACGGACCTGGTCGGGGGAGGGCGACCCGGAGGGCTGGAGGGCCGACGCGAACAGCGCCTCGGCCCGGACCGCCTCAAACGTGCCCAGCCTCCGATGTCCGGCAAGCGATGTCTTCGTCGCCAGAATCTCCGCCATCGTTCTTGCCTCGCTTCCTTCTGCCTTTGCGGCTCAAAAGGGTTCGCGCCGCATGTGTCCCAGCTTCTCGGAAGGGCCCGCGCATGTCTTCGCGGCCAGCGTCCAGAACCGGCTACCGGCTAGCAGGAACGACCACCCGTCGACAGCGGGGGAGGGCGGGCGTAGGCTGATCGAATTCGTCGAAGCCCGGTTTCGCCTGAACGGCCTGCGGGATCGAATCCGGTCCGCGCCGAACCGGTGCACCGGGCGGGAACGTGGCTCTCCTTGAAGGTGAGAACATGGATACCGCCGGGCGCCCCCCGAACCTCACCGGGAATACCTTCGGCCAGAATGGTCATATTTGCGCGTTTTTCAACAGCGTTGACGAGCAGCACCGCGTGCTTCGCCCCTTCGTTAAGGATGGTTTCGATCAGGGCGACAAGGCTTACCACTACGTTGACCCCGAGCTACGGGACGAACATCTCAGGTGGCTCGCCGAAGCAGGCATCAATGTGGAAGAGGCGATGGCCTCAGGCCAGTTGGAGGTCAGGCCGTGGCAAGACAGCACGCTCAGCGGAGGACGCTTCGAGCTGGGCACGTGGCTGGCAACATTCGAACAAGTGCTTCAGTCGGGGCCGGCCGCGGGGTACGCGCAGACAAGTTTCATGGGTCACATGGAATGGGCGTTGGTCGACTTGCCGGGCGTCGGCGACTTGGTCGAGTACGAGACGCGGGTTAACTATGTGATTCCCAAGTACGAGGGCTCAGTGATCTGCACGTACGACCTGAAGAAATTTGGCGCGAGCGTGGTGATGGACGCCTTGCGGACGCATCCACTCGTGATAATCGGCGGACTGCTTCAAGAGAACCCGTTCTTCGTTCCTCCAGATCAGTTGCTGCTTGAGATCCGGGACCGGCGGCTGGCCCGCGAAAGCGCGAGCACGGCGTAGTGAATGTCTGTCGATACCGATGCTGAGATCCGCGTCCTGCGAACCGTACTCAGGGATCTGGTTGCGCTTTCGGCGATCCCGGCGGCGTTGGCCGGCCGGGAGCCGGGCGCCGTGGCGACGGGACTCGCCGACGTACTGATCGAATTGCTGCAGCTTGAATTTGTGTTCGTTCGCTTGTCCGTTCCCAGTGCCGCTGACGCAGTCGAGGTGACGCGGGGCACGGCATGGAAGACGTTTCCCGCATGGCTGGAAAGTCATCGTGCCGCGAGTGGCCGGCTCTCCGGCATCGAGGTCATTCCCGATGTCGACGGTAGTCATGGGACATGCCGCGGTGTTGCCATTCCCATCGGCATCAGTGGCGAGGGCGGTGTCGTCGCCGCGACCAGTGGTCGCGCCGGCTTTCCCACGGAGACCGATCAGCTACTGCTCGGCCTGGCTGTGAATCACGCCGCGACGGCCTTTCAGAACGCAACCCTGATTCACGAGCGCGCGCGGGCTGAACAGGACCTTCGCGGGGCCAGGGACGTGCTGGAGACTAAGGTGGCCGAGCGGACAGCCGAGTTGCGGCGAAGCGAGGACTACCTTTCCGAGGCTCAGCGGCTGACGCATACGGGCACCGCTGCCCTGGACGGCGTGACCGGAGAGGTAATCCACTCCTCCGCTGAACACTCTCGCTTGTACGGCTTCGACCCTGAACAAGGGGTCCCTTCTTTCGAAGAGTTCCGGCAGCGCGTACATCCGGAAGACCGGGTGGGGTGGACCGAGGCGCTCAACGGGGGAATCAGCGAAGCGAAAAGCGTCGAAGGGGAGTTCCGCGTCGTTCCTCCCGGCAGGCCGCTGAAACACCTGCGCGCGATCGTACATCCCGTCTTCACCGCGTCCGGCGAGCTCAAGGAACTGATGGGAACCGTCGTAGACGTCACCGAGCGCAGGCATGCCGCGGAAGAACACCGGGCACAGCTGTGGTTCCTCGAAAGCATGGACGCGATCGACCGCGCCATCCAGGGGACCAACGACCTCGAGCAGATGATGGGCGATGTTCTCGATGCCGTGCTGGTGATCTTCAGCTGCGACCGGGCGTGGCTGCTCTACCCCTGTGACCCGGAGGCTGACTCCCTTCGGGTGCCAGCGGAGCGCACCCGGCCGGAATACGTCGGTGCCCTGGGCGCCGGCGTGGAGATCCCGAACGAACCGGAGGTCGCCGGCGTATCCCGAAGCCTGCTGGCCTCGGACGGCCCGGTGCGCTTCGATCCCGAGTCAGACTCCGCGCTCCCGTCAGGGCTGGCGACGCGTTTCGACGTCAAGTCCATCATCGCCATGGCCGTTCACCCGAAGGTAGCCAAGCCCTACGCGTTCGGGCTGCATCAGTGCTCTCGCCCGCGGGTCTGGAGGCCACACGAGGAACGGCTGTTCCATGAGATCGGACGGCGGCTTGCCGATGCGCTTGACACGCTACTGATGTTTCGTAACCTGCGCGAAAGCCAGCGCAAGCTCGAGGGGAGCCGGGCCGAGCTGGCCGCCTCGCGGGTGCGGATCGTAACGGCCGCGGACGAGACGCGGCACCGGATCGAGCGGGACCTGCACGATGGCGTGCAACAGCGGCTCGTCTCACTCGTGCTGGCCGAGCGGCGGGTAGCGGCGATGGTCCCGCCTGAGCTTGGCGACTTGCTGGCACAGGTGTCCCGGCTGGGGGACGGGCTGGCGGGCGCGCTTGAGGAGTTGCAGGAGATCTCGCGCGGTATACACCCGGCCATCCTCACCCAGGGCGGCCTAATGCCGGCCCTCAAGGCCCTGGCACGGCGGTCGACCGTACCAGTCGAGCTTGCGGTGCGAGTCGAGGCGCGGCTGCCTGAGCCGGTGGAACGGGCCACCTATTACATTGTGTCGGAAGCGCTCACGAATACCGCGAAGCACGCGCAGGCGTCCTCGGTGCATGTGGCCGTCGAAGCGCGCGACGGAGTCCTCGGGCTCTCGATCCGCGACGACGGTCGCGGCGGGGCCGATCCAGCCCGGGGTTCCGGACTCATCGGCCTCACCGACCGCGTTGACGCGCTCGCGGGCACGATCCAGGTGGCAAGCCCCATCGGAGCGGGGACGACGCTGCTGATCACGCTTCCCATCGAAGAAGGCTTATCGCGCGTTGCTCGCCGCGCCATGAACGCGACCGCCTGCTGGCCGCCACAATGCGACGGCCACGGCTCCCGCCAGCGCTGCGACTAGGCATGATGCGGCGCCGGCGGCCAGGCCCACCCGAGGGTTGGTGTGGTCGATGAGCACACCGATAAGCGGGCCTCCGATCGGCGTGGTTCCCTGGAATGCCACCGACCACAGTGCCATTACCCGGCCTCGCATGGACGGCGTGGAATTGAGCTGAAGAGTCGAGTTGACCGTCGAGCTGAATGTCACGCTGGCCCAGCCCGCCAACGCAATGGCCCCGAACTCCAGCGGGAGACTGGGTGCCACCGCGGCGAGGATCATGGTGATGCCGAAGAGCGCAGCGGCCAGGACTGCGAACCGCACGCCGGTGCGGCCCAGCGCCGCAGTGACCAAGCCGCCAACGACCGCGCCCACGGCCATCGCCGCGGACAAGAAGCCGTACGTTTCGGCTCCGCTGTGGAACGTGTGCGTGGTCAGGATGGGGAGGGACACCGGGAACTCGTAGGCGAAGGTGCCGATCACCGCCATCATGGCCAGCGGAACAAGCAGGCCGGGTAGCCGCGCCACATAAGACAGGCCCTCCCGCAGTTGCCCGCGGCGCCGCGGCGCCGGCGTGCCCGGCGCGAGCCGGGCCGGATCCATCGTGACGAAGGAGAAGACCACGGCAGCGAAACTCGCGGCGTTGACCAGAAAGCAGGCCCCTGGCCCGGCCGCGGCGATGAGGATCCCGGCGACGGCCGGCCCCGCCGCGCGCGCCATGTTCAGCAGCACGGAATAGAGCGTGACCGCGTTCCTGAGATCGTCAGCCCCGACCATCTCCACCATGAATGCCTGCCGGGCGGGGTATTCGAAGGCGTTATTCATCCCGAGGATGACGGCAAGGAGGGCAATCTGCCATAGCCGTACTGCGCCGCTGAGGGTCAGGATGCCGAGCGCGAGGGCCTGAAGTCCCATCAGGGACTGGAGTACCACCATCAGCCGGCGCTTATCGACCCGGTCGGCGATCACCCCGCCGTACGGGGTGAGGAGTAGCACGGGAAGGGTCTGGAGGGCGACGACGATGCCGAGGGCGGTGCCGGAATGGGAGAGGGTGAGGACGAGCCAGTCCTGGGCGGTGGCCTGCATCCAGGTACCGGTCAGCGAGACGGCCTGGCCGGCGAAGTAGCGGCGGAAGTTGGGGCTGGCGAGCGAGGTGAACGTGCGGTGCCAGATCCCAGTGGGGCTCACTGGTGCGGCTCCCCCTGTCCGCGTCGGCCTGCGCTTGCCGTCCGGCGCGGCTTGGTGACCCGTCCTGTGGTTCGGGGTGTATCGGCCCCTGCCATCAAGCGTCGCTCCCGATTGGTTAAGGTCCCCGCCGCGTCCTTACCGCGCGTGGCCCTGGGCCGCGGCGGCCACGGGCTGCCATTCCCGCCAGGTCGCGAGCCGGGACTCGTAGTCCGCGGTCGCGATGCCAAGCGGCGCCTCGCCAAGGAACAGGCGCAGCGGCGGGTTCTGGGTATCCACGAGCCTCAGCACCGCGTCGCGGGTGGCGCCAGGATCGCCGGGCGTGAAGCGGCGGGCGCGGGCCTGCGCCGCCTGCTCACGCACCTGCTCGTAAGCAGGCAGCGGCGCCGCGTGCCTGGCGGAGGAGCCGGCCCAGTCCGTGGCGTAGCCGGTCGGCTCGATCAGCGTCACCTTGATGCCGAACCCGGCGACCTCGGCGGCCAGGCTCTGGCTCAGCCCTTCCAGGGCCCATTTCGAGGCGTGGTAGGCGCCGGTGTTCATGAAGGCCGAGATCCCGCCGATCGAGGACACCTGCAAGATATGCCCGTGGCCCTGCTCACGCAGGTAGGGCAGCGCCGCCTGGGTGACCCACAGCGCGCCGAGCAGGTTCGTCTCCAGCTGCGCCCGGATCTCGGCCTCGCTGGTCTCCTCGACCATGCCGAACTGCCCGTACCCGGCGTTGTTCACGATCACGTCCAGCCGCCCGAAGTAATCGCGAGCCAGCTTCACCGCGGCGAAATCGGCGCCCCGGTCGGTCACGTCAAGCCGGATCGGCAAGATCGCCTTCCCGTACTTGGCCACCAGATCGTCGAGGCCCGCAATGTCCCTGGCCGTTGCGGCGACCTCGTCGCCGCGGTCCAGGGCCGCGATCGCCCACTCCCGGCCGAAGCCACGCGACGTGCCGGTAATGAACCAGGTCTTCACGGCCATCAAATACCCTCCGCGTTATTGAGCGCATGAGCGCGGGATAGCCCCCGTGGCTTATTCCGCGCCTATCGGCTTCCTTAGCCCTCGGCCTTAGCCCTCGGCTCGAATTCCTGTGACACGCCAACGATCCCGCGCACTCGTGAAGCTGTCATTGTTGGCAGCGGGGGCCCGGAAACCCATGCAGGCTTCAATCCTCGAGTGCTGGCTAGCCGGTAGCGGAATTGCCCGTCTGTGGTGAAGACGCGGCCATGCTGATCGGCGATCGTGGGGGTGATCGCCTACCAATCGCCCACCACCACGCGTCAGGAGACGGCAATGCGACTTCGCGGGCCAGCAAAAGGCACCACGGCCGGGTCCCGCGGGCCAGCGCTTGCCGCGCTGCCGTCAGGCGCCGTCCGCCGCCATGTCCTGGTTGGCGCGGCGATCACCGCCCTCGGCGGCCTGCTATTCGGCTACGACACCGGGGTCATCTCCGGGGCACTGCTGTTCATCGGCAAGGACTTCCCCGGCCTGACGTCCTTCGACAAGGAACTGCTGACCAGCATCCTGCTGATCGGCGCCCTCATCGGAGCGCTGGCGGGCGGCAGGATCGCCGACCGGGCAGGCCGCCGGCCCACGGTGCTTGGCACGGCGGCGCTTTTCGTCGCCGGGGTGATGCTCGCGGCCTTTTCTCCCAGTTACGGTGTCCTGGTGGCCGCCCGGGTCGTCATCGGGCTGGCGGTCGGCTCCGCGTCGATGGTCGTGCCGCTGTACATCGGAGAGGTCGTCCCGCCGCGGGTCCGCGGGGCCCTGGTCAGCTTCAACCAGCTGGCCATCACCTCCGGCATCCTCATCTCTTACCTGGTCGATTACGGACTGGCGTCCCACCAGAACTGGCGGCTGATGTTCGGGTTGGCGGCGATCCCGGCGGTCTTGATGTTCACGGGGATGTTGTTCCAGCGGGAGAGTCCGCACTGGCTGATCGCGCAGGGGCGCGAGGACGAAGCACGCGAGGTGCTGCGCCGGGTCAGGGACGAGGGCGGCATCGACGCCGAGATCGCCGAGGTGCGCGAGCTGTCCGGGCGTCGCTCCAGCTTCCGCGAGGTCCTCAACCCAGCGGTGCGCCACGTCATGGTCATCGGTGTCACGATGGCCGTGTTCCAGCAGATCACCGGCATCAACACCATCATTTACTACGCGCCGACGCTGCTCTCGGCGGCCGGCCTCGGGAACTCCGCCGCGTTGCTGGCGAACGTTGTCAACGGCGCCGTCAACGTCCTGATGACGATCGTGGCCATCCGGCTGCTTGACCGCACCGGCCGGCGCCCGCTGCTGCTTGGCGGCACCACCGGGATGGCGGCGGGGATGATCGTGGTCGCGCTCACCTTCGCGATCGGCGGCAGCCAGCTGCACGGGGGCGCCGCCTACCTCGCCATCGCCGGCCTGCTGCTCTACACCGGATCTTTCGCCATCGGGCTCGGCCCGGTGTTCTGGCTGCTGATCAGCGAGATCTACCCGGTGAAAATCCGCGGTCAGGCGATGAGCGTGGCCACCATGGCGAACTGGGGCGCGAACTTCGTGGTCACCATCTCCTTCCTGACCCTGCTGAGCGCCATCGGCAACGCCGGGACCTTCTTCCTGTTCGCCGCCCTGTCGATCGTCGCGCTCGCCTACTTCCAGCGGCAGGTGCCCGAGACCAAGAACCGCAGCCTGCCAGACATCGAACGTGGCCTCGACCTCCCCGCGCGGGACGCTCTGGCCAGGACGGGATCCTGAACATGGTGACTGTACAAACTCCCTCGCGAACACCAGACCAGCCTTGTGTCGACTGCCTGGATCCTTCGCCGGCGGCCGGCCGCCGTGACCCGGCTGTTCCCCGCCGGGTGGCTTTCTGGCTGATGGCGTCGGTACTGGCCGCGGTCATGCTGGGCACCACGCTGCCGACCCCGCTGTACGTCATCTACCAGGCGCAGTGGCATTTCTCCGCGGCCATGGTGACGGTGACGTTCGCCGTCTACGCCGCCGCGGTGATGGCCACCTTGCTGCTGGCCGGGCGCTCCTCGGACCAGGCGGGGCGCAAGCCGGTGCTGGCGGTGGCCCTCGGTGCCAGCGCGCTGAGCACGATCGTGTTCATCCTGGCCCCCGACGTGGGGGCGCTGATCGCCGCCAGGATCGTGTCGGGGATGTCGGCGGGCCTGGTGACCGGCACGGCGACGGCCGCGCTCACCGAGCTGGTCCCGGCCTCGGCCGGCCGCCGGGCGTCGCTGGCGGCCACGGCCGCCAACATGGGCGGCCTCGGCCTCGGCCCGCTCATCGCCGGGCTGTTCGCCCAGTACGCGCCCCACCCCACGGTGCTGGTGTTCGAGGTGTACCTGGCAGTGCTGGCAGCGGCGGGCCTGTGCCTGCTCCTGGTCCCCGAGACCGTGCACCCGCGCCGGCGGCCCGCCCTCCGCTTCGCCGGCCTCGGCATCCCCGAACAGGGACGGGGTGAGTTCATCGCCGCCGCCACGGCCGGCTTCTCCGCCTTCGCGCTGCTCGGGCTGTTCTCCGCGCTGGCGCCCACCTTCCTCGGGACCGTGCTGCACCAGGGCAGCCACGCCGTCCAGGGCGCCGTCGTGTTCCTGCTGCTCGCGGTGGGGACCGTCACCCAGCTGCTGCTGTCCCGGTTCAATAGCCGCCGGGTGGTGCTGGCCGGCCTTGGCGTGTTCCTGGCCGCGCTGGCCCTCATCGTCGCCGCTCTCGCCCAGGCCTCCCTGCCCCTGTTCCTGTCCGGGACGGTCGTGGGCGGAGTCGCCGTCGGCGCCGTCTTCCTCGGCAGCCTCGCCACCGCCAACCGCCTCGCCCCGCCAGAACGCCGCGGCCACGTCATCTCCGCCTACTTCACCGCCCTGTACAGCGGCCTGATCATCCCCGTCGTCGGCGTCGGGATCGCATCCGGCTACATCGGCGACTTCTCCGCCGTGCTCGCCTTCTCCATCCTCATCGCCGCCCTGTGCCTGTACGCCCTGGCCAGCATCTGGCGCGCTGCTGCCTCCTGGGCGG
>JAWWPV010000386.1:0-3463 GCA_033854775.1 Trebonia sp. | reverse complement strand
GCGGCGGGCCCAGAGGGTCAGGCCGCCGGAGGGCGCCGTCCACGTCCAGCTGGGCAGGAACGCCGTGAGCGCCGCCGCGATGGCCGCGTACCGCTGCCGGGCCCAGTCGGCCCGGTAGGCGACGATCTCCTCGTGCGACGAGGAGATCAGCGCCGCGACAATCGCCTGCTGGAAGGGCGGTGAGCCGAGGTCCGCGGCGGCCTTGGCGGCGGCGAGCCTGGCGATGATCCCCTCGGGGGCGCGCACCCAGCCGGTACGCAGCCCGCCCCAGTACGTCTTGGAGAACGAGCCGAGTGTCACCACGTTGGACAGCCGGGGCGCGAGCGCGGCGAGCGGCGGCGGCTGCGGCCCCGTGCTGAACCCGCCCGTGTTCGGCCCAGCTGAGAACGCGCCGGTGCCGAGCGGCAACTCGGCCAGGGTCATGTCGTCGATGAACGTGACACCGGGGTGCCGCCTCGCCAGGGCGACGATCTCATGCCGCTCGGCGGCCGGCAGGACGAGGCCGGTCGGGTTGTGGTGGGTCGGGGTGAGGTAGGCGAGCGCGGGCTGGTGCACGGTCACCGCGTCGGCCAGCCGTCCCATGTCGCCCGGCGGCACGCCGACCGGCCGTGCGCCGCTGCGGTACAGCGCGTCGATGAACCCCGGGTACGTGGGGTTGTCGGTCGCGACGGGGTGCCCCGGTGCCACCTCGCAGCGCAGCAGCAGGTCAAGCGCCTGCTGCCCGCCCGTGGTGACGAGCACCTGGTCCGCGGTGGTGGGGATGCCGTGGAAGGTGGTGAGCATCGACGCGATGGCCGCGCGCAGTTCCGGCAGCCCGTAGGGGTAGTAGCCGGTGCCGCGAGTCAGCCGCATCCGCTGCGGCTCATCGAGGACGGTCGCCGGGTCGTGCAGCGCCGCCGCGACCTGGGGAGCGCAGTCGACGGCGGCGAGTGACAGGTCGACATCAGGCGGGGCGGAGAGCAGGCCGGTGAAGAAACCGTTCGCGCGGTGCACCGCCGCGGGGGTGGTGCGGTGCGGGACCAGGCGGGTGCCCGAGCCCTGGCGGCTCGCCGCCATGCCCTCGTCGCGCAGTACCTGGTAGGCGAGGGCGACCGTGTTCCGCGAGACCGACAGGGCCGCGGCGAGGGAGCGCTCCGGCGGCAGCCGGACACCCGCGGGCAGCTCCCCGGTGTCGGCCAGGCGGCCGATCCTGGCGGCGAGCAGCCGGTACAGCGCGCCGTCCGCCGTCGGCCAGCGGCCGAGCAGGTCAGCGAGGGCCTCCGGGCTGATCGCCGGCGGGGAAGCCGGGGCCAGTTCGTTGTTAATTGGCACTGTCATGACAGTGCCAATGATGCCAGATTGGGGGCCGTGCTCACCCATGCTTTCTGGATAATTGCGGCGGCTGCTTTCTGGATAATTGCGGCGGCGGGCGTCTTGGCCGCCCTGTACTACTGCCTCGAGGCCGGCGTGCGAAACGGCGACCACCCGGCGACGCGATAGTCACCGCCCTGCTGAAGGCTCGATGGCCTGTCTTCATCGCCGGTGAAGAGGGTTCCCTGATAATGGTGGGGTGACCTCTACCGCGGGAGCGCCAGGAAGCGCCGCAAGGCCTGACCCTGACATCCAGGTGTTCACCGCCCGCCTCACCGGGCGCCCGCTGCTCGACAGCGACGGCCGTGCCATCGGCCGGGTCCGCGACGTGGTCATCTGGCCGGTCGCGGGCGCCGAGCCGCCACGCGCGCTCGGCCTGGTCGTCCAGCTGCGCCGCCGGCAGATCTTCGTCCCCTTCGGCCGGATCAGGGAGGTGTCAGCCGAAGGAGCGCAACTGCTCGGCGGGACCGTCGACCTCGACCCCTTCACCAAGCGGGCCGGCGAGATGCTCGCGAGCAGCCTCTACGGCCGCCGCACCGCCGGGGGGACCGTCGCCGACGTGGCCATCGCCTACCGGGAGCTGACGCGCGACCGCTGGGAGGTAACCGCCCTGGCGGTCACCAGGGGACGCGGGCTGCGCGCGCACGGGCCGGAGATCGTCCCGTGGGAGGAGTGCCGCGAGCTGTTCGAGCCTGGCCCCCTGGCGGAGCAGCTCACCAGCCTGCGCGAGATGGCCCCCGCCGACCTGGCCAGCGCGTTCGAGGCGCTGCCGCAGGCCGGGTGGAGCGCGCTCGCCGCCGCCCTCGACGACGAGGAACTGGCCGACCTGCTTGAGGAGATGCCGGAAGAGGACCAGATCCGCCTGCTGAACAGCCTGGAGTTCGAGCGCGGCACCGAGGTCGTCGAGGAGATGCAGCCCGACGACGCCGCCGACCTGCTCGGGGAGATGCCCGCCGAGCAGCGGGAACGGCTGCTGGCCGCGATGCGGGCGGTGCAGGCCGAGGACCTGCGCCGCCTGCTCCGCTACGACAAGGCCACCGCCGGCGGGCTGATGACCTCCCAGCCGCTCGTCTTCGCGCCCGACGCGCCGGTCGCCGAGGTCCTCGCCCGGGTCAGGGACCGCGACCTGCCGGCCACCACGGCCGCGCAGGTCTACGTGTGCGAACCGCCGACGATCACGCCGACCGGCCGCTACCTCGGCACCGTCGGGT
The DNA here is from genome assembly GCA_033854775.1 of Trebonia sp. Taxonomy (GTDB): domain Bacteria; phylum Actinomycetota; class Actinomycetes; order Streptosporangiales; family Streptosporangiaceae; genus Trebonia. The sequence continues at coordinate 902 of JAWWPV010000386.1, read as the reverse complement.
TCCAGCGGCTGCTGCGCCGCGCGCCGTCCATCCCGATCGGCGAGTGCATCGAGGCGCGGGTCTTCGTCCGGCCCGACCTGCCCGAGCGCGAGCTGGCCGCGCGGCTGGCCGCCTATAACCTCATCGGGGTGGCGGTGTGCGACAACGCGGGGCGGCTCGTCGGCGCGGTCACCGTCGACGACGTGCTCGACCGGGTGCTGCCCGCCGGCTGGCGGCAGACGGAAGGCAGCGCCTGATGGCCAGGTTCACCCCCTTTCGCTCCGCGGTCGGCGACCGGGGCGACCTGTCGATCCCGAAGGGCGCGCGCGTGCGCGGGGGACTGTACGACGCCGACGCGTTCGGCCGGTTCTCCGAGGGGCTGGCCCGGTTCCTTGGCACGGGCAAGTACCTGTTCGGCCAGACGCTGTTCGTGATCGTCTGGATCATCCTGAACGGTGCCGCCGTCGTGCACCACTGGGACCCGTACCCGTTCATCCTGCTCAACCTGGCCTTCTCCACCCAGGCCGCGTACGCCGCCCCGCTGATCCTGCTCGCGCAGAACCGGCAGGACGAGCGCGACCGCTCCACCACCGAGCGGGACCGCCAGGTCGCCGCCCGCACCCAGGCCGACACCGAGTACCTGGCGCGCGAGCTGGCCGCCGTCCGCCTCGCGCTCAACGACGTGGTGACCAACCAGGACCTGGCCGAGCAGCTGGAGCACCTCGCGAGGCTGATCGCCGGCCGCTCACCAGAAGAGCCGGGACGCCAGGAATAACGAGCATCGCGGGCTGAGCGGGCGCTGCAGGGCGGAGCACGCACCCGTTCGGAATGGACCCTATTCCGTGGGATCAGCGGCCGCGTCGCTGAGCTGGTCGCGCAGGACGTCCTTGCGGATCTTGCCGGAGGGAGTCAAGGGGAAGGAG
>JAWWPV010000385.1:0-4820 GCA_033854775.1 Trebonia sp. | reverse complement strand
TCGACGGAGCCGACCTCGACGGCGCGGTGGATGGAGTGGATGCTGTCGAACTCGGCGGCGAGGGCGGTCAGGTTCTCGGCCCGGACGCAGGCGCGGGCCTCGGCGAGCTCGCTTGTGAGTTCGGCCTTCTTCGACGGCTCGGTGGTGGCTGCGAGGCGAGCCTCGAGCCCGGTGACGCGCGGGTCCGCGGCGGTGCGGGCGTTTACCTGGCGGGAGAACACGACCGCCGCGGCGGGCGCGCCGCCGATGACGGAGGCGAACGAACCGTCCACCGCGAGGACGGTCATGTTGTCATTGAGCGCCTTGGAGAACACCACGAATGCGCCGCCGTGGTAGCGGGAGATCACGCAGAATACGACCTTGCCGTCGAAGTTGACGATGGCGCGGCCGATCTCGGCGCCGTACTCGAGCTGTAGGCGGCGCATCGACTCGGGGGAGCCGTCGAAGCCGGACAGGTTCGCCAGGACCACCACGGGCCGGCTGCCGGAGGCGGCGTTGATCGCGCGCGCGATCTTCTTGCTTGACAGCGGGAACAGGGTGCCGGCGGTGAGGGGGTCGGGGCCGTCGGCGGGGGGGAAGCCGCGGCGGTCTACCGGGCGGGACTCGATGCCGATCAGGCACACCGGCCAGCCGCCGATCCGCGCGTCCGCGACGACTGCGGTCTCCGCCTCGGCCATGTCGGCCCAGCGTTCCAGGACCGGGTGGTCCTGGTCGGCCACCGCGCGCATGACCGCGCGGATGTCGAAGGGCTTCTTGCGATCCGGGTTCGCCTTGGCGGAGAAGATCTCGCCGACGCAGGTGAAGTCCGAGCCGGGGTGGCTGTGGGGGTAGCTGGTGACGTCCCGCGAGAGCGGGTCCGTGGTCGGGGCGCGGCGCGGAGCCGACTCGCCCCGGGCGACGTAGGTGTGCGCGTAGTGGCTCATGAGGACGTCGCGGGCGGCGGCGAGGTTCGGGGCCCAGTACTGTGCCTGCCCGCTCGGCCCCATGACACGCGCATAGCCGCCGATGCCGTGGTTGTCCTCCGCGGACACGCAGCCGGAGAAGTCGAGCGACTGCTTGCCGGTGAGCACCATCGCCGAGTCCGGGGTCATCACGAGGATGCCCCTGGTGTGCATGAGCATGGTGGCCTCGGCGTTCCAGTACGGCTGCGCGCCGACGTTGATGCCCGCAACCACGATGTTGATCTCGCCGCCGGCCTGGGTGAACTCGACGAGGCGCCGTAGCGCGCGGGCGATCCAGTCCATGTTCTCGGTGCCGGAGTCCATCGAGATGCGCGCGCCGGCCGACACGGCGAACCACTCCAGCGGAAGGTTCTCCCGCTCAGCCAGGTCCAGCGCCGCGATGACGCGGGCGCACTCAGGCTCTGACAGCGCGCCCAGCGCCCTGGTCGGGTCGCCGAGCAGCGCCACCCGTCGGATGCCCTCGGGGTGCAATGGCGTTGGCGTAGAGACCATGCCGGCCACGATCCCCGCGCTGTTGTGCCCGCGTGGCCGATCGACTCCCGCGAGCTCGGTACCCCGCAGGTCGAGCTCGTTGAACGTGCCGTGCGGGCCGGCGAGCAGTCCCGCTAGCTCGTACGGGTACACCGTGCCGCGACGGCGTGCGCGCAGCACCTTCTGGTCGTAGTCGCTGCTCGGCGCGAGCGGCCGGGTCGGCGGCTCTTCCAGCGAGACCGCGACGCTCATCCCAGGCTCGTAGCACAGCCGGGTGACCACGTACCCGGGTGTGCCGGCCGCGCCGGCCAGGCGGCCCTGCACGAGAACCTCCTCGATGCCGGCCTGTGCGACCCGTGGCGCGATGGCATGCTGCCAGGCGGCCAGGTCGTCGGGGTCCAAGTCGGCCACCGGGCGGATGTCGAGCCACACGTGGTTCATGTCCAGCCACTGGCCCGCCGGGTCGAGATCGTGGCGGGCCCTGCCGATCGCGTCCATGCAGGCGGCCAGCACCGTCTCGGCCCCCGCGATCTCGGTGATCCGTCCGCAGGAGTCGCGCGCGACCTCGAATCGGTGCACCTGCGCGAGCGCCACCAGGCGCTGGTCGTCGGCGTTGTCCTTGGCCACGCAGTGATAGAGCAGGACGCCGTCCGGGACCGGCTCCGCCGCGGGAGTCGTAGCCGGATCAGCCACGCGGGTGACGTGGAAGTTCTGCAGGCGCCACAGGTGCAGCCGCCGTCCCACCAGCGGGTGTACTCCGCGGACGAGGGCGTCCTCGGCGAACTCGCCGGTGCCGGCGGCGATGCGACGGCGGAAGGTGAAGTACTCGATCGGAGGGCCGCACTGGTCACCGCCGGTCACCCCGATCACGATGCGCCGGACATCGTCTGCGATACCGCTCGAGACTAGCGCCGCGTGCAGCGCCGTTGACCGCTCCTCGGCGCTGGCGGGGGCGTCGACCCAGGTCAGATACAGGTCGGCAACGCGGACGTGGCCCTCCGGCGCGGCCATCAGCTGCGCGCGGAGGTCGGCGGGGACCCGCCCGCCCGCGACGACCTCGACGAAGCGTGCCATCGTGACCACCGCGGTGGTCGCCGACGCCCGGTTCGGCTGGATCTCCAGGTTGTAGTCACACACGACGAAAGGACGCCCCGCTACCTCGAACGCACGCAGCGACTGCATGTCCTGCAGGCCGTAGTGCCACCGGGCCGCCACCTCGAGCATCGGCTCCCGCGCCGACCACGGGCCAGAGACTCGTTCTGCGAGGAAGCGGCCCAGTGGCTCGGGGATATCGACCAGGGCCGCGATGCGCCGCTCGCGCTCGGGCCCGTCGGTCATGTCGGCCAGCGCCCGCAGCTCGGCGGGGACCCCGGCGAGGGCGCTGGCGCGGGCGGCCTGGGCCTCCAGCCGGTGGAACCAGCGGAACGCCACGCTGCGGGCGATGTCGGCGACCAGCGGCGAGCGTGCCTGCAGGACGCGCACTAGCCGGTCGATGAGCGGGCGCGCCTCGACGGCAGGGGCTGGCTCCGCGATCCATGCCGTCAGCAGTGCGCGCACTACCTGCACGCCGGCGTCGTACCGTTCGCGGGCGAGGAAGACGCGGAACACCGCCTGCTCAAGCGCGGGACCAGGGTCCAGCCCGGTGACGCCGTAGTGGCGCAGGGCGCGCTCCAGCGCCCGGCTGAACTCATCGGACGCCCCGGCTCGGCCGGTGTCCAGGCTTTGCAGGTAGGCGTGGAACTGCTCGCGCGGGCTGCGGTGCGAGCCGGGGTTCGGCTGCGCGGAGGACAGCTCGGCGATGTCGGCGAATGTAGTCACCAGGTCCAGCTCGCCCGGCCGTGTCGGCGCGCCCGCGCCAACCGCTGCGTCGCGGTCGGAGAGGTAGTCGGCGATCAGGTCCGCCGGGGACCGCCCGATCATGTCGAAGCCAAGCACCAGGCCCCGGAGCCGTGCCAGCGCGGCTAGGCTGCGCTCGGTCGGCGAGGCCTCGACCTGGTCCGGGATCATCAGGTCGGCTGGCGCGGCCGCGGCCGCTGACCTCGCGTCGGCGTCACCGGTTCCGGTCGGCTCTAGCCGGGCCAGGGGCGCGCCGGATTCGACCTGGCTACCGACAGTGACCAGCAGCTCGCGCACCCGCGCGTTGAATGGCACGCGCAGCACAGTCTCCATCTTCATGGACTCCAGCACCAGCACCGGGCTGCCCGCGCTCACCTCGGTGCCGGCCGTGACCGGCGTGGCGACCACCAGCGCCGGGGCCGGGGCGCGCAGCACGCCGCCCGCGTCCCGGCTGATCCGGTGGATGACCCCGTCCACTTCGACCACCTGCACCGGGCCGTGGATGGCGGTGGCGAGCCGGTAGGCGCGCCCGTTTACGGTCAGCCGGCTGAGGTGCGCGTCCACCCGCTCCAGCGTGGCGTCGAAGGCGACGGCCTCGCTCGCGCCGCCGGTGATGCGGACGCGGTAGAGGTCCGCGCCGGCGCGAGCGACGCCGATCTTGTAAGGCCAGCCCCCGGCTTTCACGTCGATTACCTGGTCGGGCTGGTGCTGTACGTGCGGGCGGCCGCCACGGCCGGAGTTCCGCAGCCGGGCGCGTTCGCCGCTCTCGGCCTGCTCGTAGCCGTCAATCGCCGCGGCCGCCAGCGCGATGCCGACATGCTGACCGGCCACCAGGCGGCCCTCGCTGCGCGCCCGGTCCACCCAGGCGGTATCGGCGGTTGCCTCGATTACCTCCGGCGCCCAGAGCAGCTCGGCCAGGAAGCTCTTGTTGGTCGCCCCCCCTTCCACGATCACGGTGGTCTCCGCGACCGCGCGGCGCAGCCGCGCCAGGGCCTCGACGCGGTCCCTGCCGACCGCGATGATCTTGGCGATCATCGAGTCGAAGTCCGGCGGGATGACGTCGCCCTCGGCCACCCCGGTGTCGATGCGGATTCCGGGTCCGGCCGGCCAGCGCAGAAACTGGACGCGACCCGGCGCGGGAGCGAAGTCGCGGTCCGGGTCCTCGGCGTTCAGCCGTGCCTCCACCGCGTGCCCCCGCTCGGTCGGCCGCTGTCCCTCAAGCCGCCCGCCCGCCGCCACGTGCAACTGCGACTTCACCAGGTCGAACCCGGTGACAGCCTCGGTGATGGGGTGCTCGACCTGCAGCCGCGTATTGACCTCAAGGAACGCGAAGGTCCCCTCCGCGGGGTGGTACAGGAACTCGACGGTGCACGCGCCGCAGTAGCGGGCCGCCACGGCCAGTCGCTCCGCCGACTCCTTCAGCTCACGCGCCTGCAAAGGCGACAGCAGCGGCGATGCGGACTCCTCGATGACCTTCTGGTTGCGCCGCTGGATGGAGCAGTCGCGCACCCCCACGGCCCAGGCCGTGCCGTGGCTGTCCGCGATCACCTG
>JAWWPV010000384.1:0-7558 GCA_033854775.1 Trebonia sp. | reverse complement strand
CTCGGCGATCTCCAGCGCCACACACGCTTCAGCCGTGACGGCGATCGAGTACTGAGCTGCTCGTCGGCGACGCACTCGACCCGGCAACCACCCTCGGCCCCATCGGCGGCAACTCCAACTGGCGGGGACCGGTGTGGTTCCCGGTCAACCTGCTGCTGATCAGGGCGCTACTCCAGCATTACCGCTACTACGGCAACGACCTGAAGGTCGAATGCCCCACCGGGTCCGGGACCATGATGACGCTGTTCGAGGTCGCCCAAGGCTCATCCAGAGCCTCGGGCAGTTCGACCCCGGCACCGTGCTCAACGATGACCGATAGCCGCTGGCCCGCCTGTACCGCCGCGGGTGCTAACGACGCCTTCCCGCGGTCCCTGGTAACTGCTCATTATCCGGAACGGCGCGTGGCTTCTCTTCCCGGTCCGGATCTGACCGAGTGCCAACGTTCGCCGGCACGGACGGCGCGCGGCGGTGCAGTCCGACCGCGACGAGCGGAAATATCAGCACGGACAGCACGCCGGCCCCCACCAGTGCGGCGGCCGTGGCCGGGAGCATCACGCCGTCTTGCTGCCCGATCTCGGCCAGGGCGATGAGCAACGGCAGCGAGGTCGCCGTGATGAACGTCATCTCGATGCGCTGCGTGGCCGGGAGGATCCGCCGGTACACCAGGAGCGACGGCAGGCCGCGGACGATCAGCAGCATCCCGAGGAGCAGCAGCAGGCGCAGCGGGTCCTGGCCGATCGCCTTCAAGTCGATGGTCATCCCGGACGACACGAAGAAGATCGGGATGAATATCCCGTACCCGACGGTGTCGAACTTGCGCTCAAGGTTGGCGGTGTCCACGTTGAGCCGGCGAGTCCAGATGCGCAAGACGATCCCGGCGAGCATCGCGCCGAGCACGACGTCCAGGCCGAACTTGCTGGCCACGGCGAGCAGCAGGAACAGCAGCACCACGGCCCAGCGCAAGGTGATCTGCCCAGTGGCGTCCTGGCCCTCGGCGATCATCCGCTGCACCGCGCGGCTCCTGGCCAGCCACGGGACCAGGGACAGCACGATGGCGAGCAGGCCGACGAGGGCGACGGAGGCGAGCGCGACGAAATGCCCGCGTTTGGTGAGGAACACCGCGATGATCAAGATCGGGAACAGTTCCCCGGCGGCGCCAGCCGCGTAGATGTGCCGACCCAACTGCCCGCCGAGCATGTCGTTGTCCCGCAGGATGGGCAGCAGCGTGCCAAGCGCCGTGGTGGTGAGCGCGAGCCCGACCGGCACGTAGTCCTTGACGTAGCCGGCGGCGGTCAGCGCCGCCGCTACTCCCACGGCGAGAACGGCGGAGATCACCCAGCCCCTGATCGCGAGGCGGCCAGGTTCCTGCCGCAGCAGCCGCGGGTCGAGCTCGTAGCCGGCCAGCAGGAACAGGAACCCGAGCCCGATGTTGGCCAGCAGCTGGACGTCGGCCGCATTGGCCAGGCCGAGCACATGCGGCCCAATGAGGATGCCACCGATCAGAAAGATGACCACCTGTGGAACGCGCGGCCCGGGCAGGGCGGCGACCACGAGCGGCGTGAGGCCTGCCACCAGCGCCACCGCCACGAGGTCGAACAGCTGCTGCGTGACGTTCACGACGGCCGCCTGCCCCGCGTGTTCTTCAGCATCCCGCGTCCCCCCGAGACCAAGCCCCCCCGGGCGTTGATACCTGAGAGGTACCCACGGGAGCCACCGACTAGCCCCGGCCGACGCCTGCCTGACGCGCGTACGCGGCAGGGGGCGCGCCGCGGTCACGTCACGATCAGTCAGCCCGGCAACGGGTATGCCGCACGGCTGCGGGTAAGCCACCCGGCACACCTATGCGGAGAGGGGTATCGATGTCCGATAACGTCTATTCGGTCAGCGAGGTCGTCGGCTCGTCGACCGAGAGCATCGATGATGCGATCAAAGGGGCCATCGGCCGCGCCTCGAAGACCCTGCACAACCTCGACTGGTTTGAGGTCAGCGAAATCCGGGGCCGGATCGAGGACGATGAGCGATGCCACTTCCAGGTCCGGCTAAAGGTCGGCTTCCGCCTTGACGATAACCCGGCCTGAGGACCCCGGTGTGGTGCCGGCCGGGAACGCGGACACGCCCCGGCCGGCAACGCTCTGTGCCGGCGCCCCGGCAAAATCATCAGAACAGGTGATGCCAACTCACAAAGCCGGCCGTCAGGGTACGGAGGTGGAGGTGATCGCATGCGCCCGCGCGTTCCACTCGCCGCCGTTGCGGTCCTTGCGGCTGTATCAGTGCTGGCCGCTGGATGCTCGTCAGGTAGCCCTCCGGCGCCTGTGTCCCTCCCGGTGCCCAAGACCGGCGAGGTCACCTTCTACTTGTCGCTCAGATCCAGACCGCGTACGGCGCCACCACGCTGCGGGCCCACGCGTCCGGCACGCCGGTGATCACGATCCTGGACCTGGGGGGCGGCTGGCTGCCGAGCGACCTCAAGCTAGCCGGGCAATGCTTCGGATACTCCCCGCCGCAAGTCGACCAGATGCAGGGCGACGGCGTCGCCACCGCGATCAAGAAAGCCAACGATGAGACGTCGCTCGATCTGCAGACCTCGGCCGCGATGGCCCCCCAGGCGCAGTTCCGGCTCGTGCAGAGCACCTCAGGCGGGGGCGGCATCCTGGACGCGTTCAGCCGGGCGCTTGGCGGCCCGGACGGCCCCACGGATGTCATCTCGCTGTCCTACGGCGGATGCGCGATTGCCGAGAACACCTCCGCGCCGGCCTTCACCTCCGCCATCGATGCCGTCCTGGCGATGGCGGCGCTGACTGGCGTGTCCTCGTTCGTGGCGGCGGGCGATTCCGGGTCGACCACCTGCGGGACCAGCGCGTCCGGGACCACGTTGTCGTATCCCGCGGTGTCGCCTTTCGTCACCGCGGTTGGTGGCACCCGCCTCACCCTCGGCAAGGGAAACGTTCGCGTCGCCGAGACGGTGTGGAACGACTCGGTATACGGCGTGAGTGCGGCCGGCGGCGGAGCACTCAGCCGGCGGGAGGCCCGCCCGGCGTACCAGGACGCTGTCGTCCCGCAGAATCACCGGGCTGTCCCCGACGTCAGCGCGCTGGCCGACATCGTGCCTGGCTGGCCGGATGTCCTCAATGGCACGCTTCAGCCAGTGGGCGGCACCAGCGGCTCGACGCCCTTTATCGCCGCGGCCACCGCCCTGGTCGACGGTTCGCAGCTCAAGGCCGGCCATCCCCCGATCGGCCTGGCCAACGGGTGGTTCTACCAGGCCGCCGCACACTCGGGGGCGTTCTACGACGTCACGACGGGCGATAACGACCTCGCCGGAGTCGGATGCTGCCAGGCCGCCGTGGGCTACGACTTGGCTAGCGGCATCGGCGTGCCGAACTGGGCCGTCCTGCCCGCCACACTCCCACCGCCCGGCTGATCAGCGCGGGTTGTAGCCGGCGCTGGTCAGCATCCGGCGCAGGTCAATAACCATCTGATCATCAATGTCCTTGCCCACCGGCGGGTCGAGGAATTCAAGCTCGTCTCCTAGCTTGACGACGAGCTTGCCATCATGGCGGGTGGTGACCGTACCGACCGTTTCCAGCAGTGAAGTTACCGCGTGCCACTCGATATTGTGGCTCGTCGGGTGCTCGAAGATCTGCCGCAGCGTATCCCGATGGCGGCCGTCAAGATGTTCTGGCGTGGGCGAGGTCATATCCCGACCCTAACCCGTGTGGTTAACAGAACCTACTCCTGGGGCGGATGCCTCGCTTCCAGGCTCCACTGGGGCAAAACAGAGTGAACCGGCTCACGATGGGCAGCAGGGGGCCATGCCAGCTGCTGCCAGACGTACTCTCGCACCGCTTGCGGTCGTAACCGCGGCGGCGTTCATCTTCGCGCTCCTGCTTGTCCTTGTCCGGCTGCAGTGGGCGCCGCTCGAGTCCGCCGATCACGGCGCGGCGGCCCGGCTGAACAGCCTCATTGCCGGCCACGCCGCGGTTGTCAGCATCGTCAAGGCGGTCACCTGGCTGGGCAGCAGCGGCGTGCTATGGACGCTGATCGGGATGGCCGTCGTCGTGCTGGCCATCAGGCGCCGGTGGCGGCTCGCGATCTACCTCCTGGTCACCGGCGCTGGCGAGCTGACACTTGACCCGGTCCTCAAGGCGCTGGTCGGCAGGCTGCGCCCGGTGGTCGCCCATCCCGTCGCTTACGGTAACGGCGACAGCTTCCCCAGCGGGCATGCGCTCGGCTCGCTCGTCTGCTACGGCGCCCTGTTCCTGGTCTTCCTTCCCGCGACCCGCGGTAAGTGGCGCCGCGTGTTCATTGCGGTGATCGTCACTTTGATCGTCGCGATCGGCGCCAGTCGGCTCCTGCTCGGCGTGCATTACCTCTCTGACGTGCTGGGCGCCTGGGCGCTCGGCATCACTTGGCTGGGCGTCACCGCCTTCGCCTTCGAACTATCCCGCCAGGCCACTGGGGCGCCGGTGACCGATCCGGTGACCGAGGGCCTTGAGCCCGAGGCCCGCACCGACCTCCAGCCAGCAGAACCGGAGACGACCATGCATCATGACCGGGCCAGAAAGTACGGTCGCATCGCTGCCGGGATCGTGGTGATCTGGGTGCTGATCGTCGGTGCCCTCACCGGCATCGGCAAGCTGATCATGATCACCCATAACGGGAACGGCAACCTGCTCGGCGACCACACGATCCCGCACTGGTTCGCCGCGCACCGTACAACGTCGTTGAACCACCTGAGCCTGATCGCCAGCAACCTCGGGGCAACCCAGGACATCCTCATCGTGAGCGTGGTCACCTGCGCCGTGTTCCTCGCCGCCACCCGTCGCTGGCGGCCGGCGGTCTTCGTCGCCGTGGTCATGATCGGCGAGCTGGCTGCCTTCCTGACCATCGCGGCCATGGTCAAGCGCCCGCGACCCGACGTCCCCCACCTCGACTCGAACCTGCCCACCTCGGCGTTCCCGTCCGGCCACGTGGCCGCGACCACGTGCCTTTACGTTGGCATCGCCATCCTGGTCATCGGCCACGCCCGCGGCTGGTGGCGCTACCTGTTCCTGGTCCCCGCGATCGTCATGCCGGTCATGATCGCCGTGGCCCGCCTGTACCGGGGCGAGCATCACCCCACCGACATCCTCGGCAGCCTGCTGTTCGCCGCGCTCTGGCTGACCGCCGCCACTCTGCTCATCAGGCCGAACGAGGATGCCTTCCGCCGCGGTGGCCGCATGCCGCTGGGCCTGCGCCGCCGGAAGGCAGCCGATCGCAGCGAAGAGACCACGCCGGCGGCGGCGTGAGGACGGGTGCGGCGGTGAGCTGGACGGCGAGGTGATGGGACCGACCCATCAGCTCACGGTGGTGGCTCAGCCCGGTGCCCTGCTGCTGCGGATGCCGCCAGAGTCGGCCTAAGCCGGCCCTAAGCGCCGTTCCAGCGCCCTGCGGGTCCCGGCGTAAAATGGCTGACTGCTTGGTCGCTAGCGCGCCGCTGTTCTCGGTGCAGGGGGAGGATTGGTGGATATCACCCAGTTGGTGCTTGACGATCATCACGAGCAGCGGCGGTTGTTCGCGATCCTGGAACAGATCGACCGGCATGAGACCGAGGCGCTGTCCGCCGTCTGGGGACGGCTGGCGGCGTTTCTTGAGGTGCACGCAGCGGCGGAGGAGGCTATCTTCTATCCCGCGCTGCTGCGGGTAGGGATCGCCGCGAGGCGCAGGACAGGGGTGGAGGACGAGACTCTGGACGCCATCCATGACCATAACGAAATCCGGGACTCGGTCGCGGAGGTCGCGAGGCATCCGGTGGGCAGCGATGACTGGTATACGGCCGTCGCGGGGGCCAACCTGGCGAACAGCGACCACATGGCCGAAGAGGAGCGCGAGGGCCTGACCGATTTCCGTCGCCTGACCGGGCTTCAGCGGCGCCATGACCTTGCCGTCGCCTTCGCCGCATATGAAGCGCGGAATGTCGCGGGTGTCGAGCCTGTGGATAAGGACCCCGCCGCCTATGTCAGCCAGGCGGAGCAAGGCACAAGGCAGGACGGCGACGGGTCCCTTGGTATCGGCGCCCTAAAACGCACCTGAACCTTCGGCGCGACCCCCGCGGAGTTGGCCCGCCGGATCCGGGAAGAGCACGGCACATGACTGGCAACGACCCGATGGACGCCGAGTTCGGCACCGTGGCCCAGTGGACGGCCGAGGTGGCCGAGAGCCTCGGCCCGCAGTACCGCATCCCGGCGGCCTGCCGGGGGAGTGGTCGGCCGTCGGCCCTGGACTGGCTGCTGGAGGGTCTGGCGCCGCGGCCCGGTGACCTGATGATCGACATCGGCGCCGGGCTGGGCGGCCCGTCCGCCTACGCGGCCGAACGGACCGGGGTCCAGCCGGTCCTGGCCGAGCCGGAGCCCGACGCCTGCCGGGCCGCCGCCCGGCTGTTCGGCGCCCCGGTGGTACAGGCCGACGCGACCGCCCTGCCGTTCGCCGACGGCGCGGCGAGCCACGCCTGGTGCCTGGGCGTGCTGTGCACGGCAAGCGGCCCGGACGCCCAGCGGGCCATGCTGCGCGAACTACGCCGGGTGCTCCGGCCGTCGGGCCGGGCCGGGCTGCTGGTGTTCCTGGCCACCCGCGACCGGCTGGACAACCCGCCGGAGGGAAACCACTTCCCGTCCCGCGCCCAGCTGAGTGCCCTGCTCAGGGAAGTCGGCCTGACCGAGACCGCCGCCGCCGACCCGGCGTCCCTTCCGGCTCCGTCCGCCTCCTGGCGGGAGCGCACCGCTGCCGTCGATGACGAGCTGCGGCGCCGCTTCGGGGACGCCCCGCCGCTGGCCGCGGCCCTGAAGCAGAGCAGGAGGATCGGCCAGCTCCTGCAGTCCGGCGAGCTGGTCTCCCAGGTCATCCGGCTACACCGGCCCGCCTAGCTCGGGCCAGCCGAAGGCTCGGACCCGGCGGGCGGCGACGTGCCCCCGGCAGCTAACGATCCCTGTACAAGCCGCGCAAGCCAGCCCCACGATCGCCTGCCAGCCGACGGGCGCGGGGTGACCCGGTGCGCTGGCAGCCTGTCAAACGGGCCGGCTGGCAGGTCGGCGGTCAGCGCGAGCAGCTCCCTGAAGTCACGCGACACGATGGCCAGCCCGACCCGCTGCTCGAACTCGTCCATGGCCAGCCTGCCCTCGACGAACGACGCCTGAAGGATCCTGACGGCACGGTCCCGGTCGGCGACCGAGGCCAGCATGCGAACCCGGCGTCCGGCTGTCATGATCACCCCCAACCCGGGCGTCACCCGCCTCCTGCAAGGCCGGCAAATCCGAGCATAAGCCAGCGGCCTAGACGCCGGGAGAGCCCGGTACCGGTGGCGCCGGCGGCCCGGAGGGTGAGGCACGGTCCGGTTCGGCCTGGCTGGCGACGGGCGGGTGGTCCGCGGCGATGGCGGCGAAGTCCTGGATGAGCCGGCTGCGCCGGGTGGCGTCCCAGGCCAGGCAGACCTGGTTGGGCGAGATGTCGCTGACGTGGACGTAGGCGACGCCGGGGCGGGTGTAGAAGACCGCGGTGGACAGCGGCAGCAAGACGATGCCGC
>JAWWPV010000383.1:0-10024 GCA_033854775.1 Trebonia sp. | reverse complement strand
GCCGTCCTGTCGGCGGCGACTGTCCTCATCCGCCTCATCGGGTTCGTCGCGGTTACCTTGTTCGCGCGCAAGGCCGGTCCGGAAACGTTCGGCACGTACGCGTTCGCCGTTGCCCTGGCCGGCTTCGTCGTCGGAGCTCCGACCAACTTCGGGATCGGAACGCTAGGGACCCGCAAGATCGCACGCGACCCGTCGGCTGCGGGGAAGGTGGTTGGCGAGGCACTCGCGGTGCAGGCGATCATCGCCGCGTTCGCCGTTGCGCTGCTGGTGGCGCTTGTTCCGCTGCTCAGCAGCAACGGGGAACTCGTGGCGGTGACCCCCCTCGTCGCCCTCTACTACGTCGCGTACAGCATGACGGTGGACTGGGCCCTCCAGGGGCTCCAGCGGCTGCGGGCGGTGGCGGTCGCCCGGCTGGCCGGTCAGGTGCTGTTCGGCATCGGGGTTCCGTTGGTCCTGATCAGTGGCTCTGCCGGAGCCGTGCGCTACGCGGCGGTGTTCGCCGCGGGGGCGATACTCACGGCGATCGTCGCGTTCGCCATGGTGCGGCGCACGGTAGGGCCGATCCCCGTGTCGTGGTCGATCGCTCCGCTATGGGATCTCGCGAAGCGGGCCGCGCCTCTCGGTTTCTCCCTGGTCATGCTCCAGATTTACTGGTCCATGGACCAGGTGCTGCTCGGGCTCCTCACAAACAAGGCGGAGGTTGGGCAGTACGCCGCGGCAGCGAAGTTGCCGGTGGTTCTCAGCGGATTCATCCAAATCTGGGTGTCCGCGGTCTATCCGCACGCGTCCAAGCTCTTCACGCGTGACCCCGATGCGCTGCGCCGCCAACTCGGAAGCTTCACCTCGGTCAGCGTCGTGGTGGCGCTGCCGCTGGCCGCGGGCTCGGCGATTTTGGCTACACCGATAATCACCGGCTTGTTCGGGCCCGCCTACAGTCAGGCCGGCCCGACCTTTGCCATCCTGATGGTGGCGAGTGCGATTGTGGTGGTGGCAATCAACTTCACAAGCCTGGCGATGGCAGTGGACCAGGAGCGCACCTTTGCGTTGTCCGTCACGATCGCGTCGGTCGTCAACGTCCTGTTGAACCTCCTGCTGATCCCGCTGTACGGACCGGTCGGGGCAGCGATTGCCACGGTCGTGGCGGAATTGCTGGTGTTCCTAATCTGTGCGCATCGAGTGATAGCCCGCATCGGCCGGCCGCCCCTGTCCGGCCGCCGCATCGCTGGCGCGGTCGCGGCGACCGCGGTGATGTCCGCGGTGTTGCTCGCGATGCCGCCGGGCACCTCGGTATGGCTGCGCATCGCGGCGGGGGGAGCGGTATATCTCGCAGTCGCGGCGGCTTGTGGCGCGGTCCGCCGCGAAGATCTTGCGCTGCTGCGCCACGGGATATGACTGAGTCGGTTCCAGTGAAGCTTGGGCGACGCACGAGGAGGCTCCCGTGAAGCTCCGTGGCAGACGTGCCGCCGGCCGTGTGAGGTGGCTCGCCGTCGGGTCGTTGATCTCGGTGGTGCTCGTCGGCTGTTCGTCGGCGGCCGGGGAGGCGCAGACGGGTGCTCCCACTGGCGCTTCGGCGAACTCGCAACCGCTGGCCTGGGCGCCCCCCCAATGCGGCGGCGGGGGTCACCGCTGCGCGGATCTGTATCTGGGAAACACCGGGTCACATCAGACGCTCTCCATGGATGACAGCACGGACTACCGGATCCATCTGCCCGCGAACGGTCCGCTGGTCGGCGGGATCACGATCACGGGCGGTCGTAACGTGCAGATCATCGGCGGCGAAATCGACCTGACCTACCCCTGCTCAAATGATGCCAGCCACTGCACGGGGATCTACATCGCCAAGAGCTCGCCGGGGGCGGTGTTCGTGGAGGGCGTGTGGATCCACAACGCCTCTAGCATTGGGCGCACCTGCCCCGGCGGCGCGTCGAGCACGTCGCAGACGTGCTCCACCGGCCATGGGATCGACGTTAACACGGCGGATAACGGAGCGATCAACGTCAACACGATTACGCTGGAGAACATTCGTATCGACGTCATCTCCGGCTGCTCAGGCTACGGTGATCACGCCGACGTGTTCCAGCCCTACCAGGCGCCAGGCGACACGATCCAGGTTGATCGCATGACCGGAGTCACGAACTGCCAGGGACTCCAGCTTGACCCGGATCTGGCCTACTCGAAATGGCACCGGTTTCCGTCGTCGATCACGATCGAGAACACGAATATCGACGCCACCTACAACCCGTACAAGAAAGAGGCGGACGGGTACACCTGGTGGCTGACGTACAGATTCAGTTGCATAGCCGGCCCCATCGTGCTGGGCAATGACTATTACAGCGGCCCTCGGACCGACCCTACCGCGGCTTCGATCTGGCCGGGCCCGGGTAACGGCAGATGCGGCGCCCAGGACTCGCATGGAGTCGTCAGCTGGAAGGACCTCGATGTCAAGGGCGGAATCCGTAACGGGACGCCCCCCGGCGGCGATTTCGTCCCCGCCGGCACCGTAGGTCTTGGCTACCGGTCACCTGGATATCAAAGGTAGGCCCGAAGATCCTGGATACGACCGCCGCGCCGTTATGGGTGGCCGCGCTCACGTCGGTCGATCTGCCGGACGCGGTGATCTTGCCTGTTGAGCGCGCGTTGTTTGGATCTGGTTGATCGCGATGCTCGTTGTCTTGAAGTTTGATGATTTATCTATGAGTCACCGCAGATATTCTAGCGCGGCCCCCTGGGCATGCGTCTATCCATGGTTACTCATTGTAAAGACCGCGATGAAGCGTAAACCGCTTAGACGGATCGTGCGTCATAGTCTTGTCGCGAAAAGTTCCAGCCATATTCAACTTGACTTATTGACAGCGTCATCTTGGGAGCAGGAAGCCAGCCGCCTGGCTGGGCCCGCCACTCAGGGAGGGGGTCCGGTTGTCCATCGAGTTCATGCTGCCTGATGCCGTGCTGGATAACCACGAAACCTGGACGCTGTGATGATCACGGCGACTGACAACGGGCTGGGCTTCGGCGAGATCCCCAGCGGCGGCCTGGGGCTGCCCGCCGTGGCCAAGACCGTCGTCAAGCATGGCGGAAGGACGGAATGCAGCGGCGGCGGCGTCCGCGGCAGCTGCATTGCTGGGTAAAACCGAGGGGGAGTGAGGAAGTGGAGCGGGTGCAATGGGGCACAACGGGCACACTCGTGGACGGCTCGGGTGAGCTGTCCACGCTAGGGGATGTTTCCTCGGTCACGACGGGTTCGTCGCTGCGCGAGCTGTGTCATGATCTCATCGAGCCGGCAGCGACGATCAGGTGGCTCGTGCGCGCCGCCGAGGCCGAGTCGGGAGAAGAACTTCGCGATCGGCTGGAGGCAATCGCCGTCGCGGCCGGGCAGATCGCCGCAATCTGCGATGACATTCTTGATCCGCCACGGTCTCGTCCGCGCGTCCGTCTCGACAAGATCGCCGCCGAAGCCGTCGCTAGTGCCAGGGCACGCTACGCCGGAGTGATCGATGTCGTGTCGCAGCCCGTCACCGCCTCGATACGCACCGGCGACATCATCAGGATTCTGTGCAACATCTTGGCCAACGCCTGCAGGGCGGCCGGACCTGTCGGCCGGATCAAAGTAGAAGTCGACGAGGCCGATGGCCAGGCTCGGCTGACGATAGCCGACTCGGGGAATGGCCTCGCCGGGGCCGCGGTCGGCGGCCGGGCCGGCCTCGGCCTTGAAATCATCGGCGCGCTCGCGCTGAAGTACGACGGCACCGTTCACCTTGGCGTTAGCGACCTCGGCGGACTCGCGGTCACCGTGCAGGTGCCCGCCCAGGGGAGGTCCTCCAATTGAGGGTTGTGATCGCCGACGCGCACCGTATCTTTGCCGCTGCCCTCGAATCGCTGCTGAACCGGTCGGGTCACGACGTCGTCGGGTGTGTGGCCGGTCTGGCCGCCGCCGTGGAACTGACCTTGCGGGAACAGGCCGATGCGTGCGTCCTCGACGTCCACCTGGCCGCGAGCAGCCGGCCCGGCGCGTTGCAAGAGGCCATGGCTGACTCGCCAAGGACCGCGTTCGTCGTTCTCGCGGATGCGCCGGACTCCAGCGGCTTCGCGGCAACGCTGGCCGCCGGTGTCCACGGGGCGGCGCTCAAGACCGACGACTTCGTCGAGGTGCTGCGGGTACTCACGGGCGCCGCGGCACGGCTGACGCGACGTCCACCGGGCGGAGCCGTACTGTCACTGTCGGCCCAGGCCGCTCACCGGCCGGCCCGGCGCAGCACGCGCTATCCCGCCCTGGATCACTTGCTGACCCCGCGTGAGCGCGAGGTGCTCGCCCGGCTGGTGTACGGCGAAAGCACGCCGAGCATGGCGAGGTCGATGGGGGTGCGGCTGTCGACGCTCCGCACTCACATCGACTCTGTGCTCATCAAGCTCGGGGTGCATTCGCGGCTCGAGGCGGTGGCCTACGCCGTAAGGGAAGGGATCATCGAAGTGCGCGGCAGCCGTGAGGCGGAGCGCGTACCAGACTCTCTCAGCGGATAATGCGAAGCAACCTCCTCATCGTCGACGATCATCGCGTCTTCTGCCAGGGCCTTGAGGCGGTCTTCCGTGCGGAGCCCGACTTCGAGCCGCTGACCGTCAGCAATCCCGCTCAAGCTCTCGGCATCGTCCTGTCATGGCAGCCGGACGTGGTGATCATGGACCTGCGCCTCGGCGAGGTGAGCGGTGTCGACCTCACCAGGCAGATGACCGCGTTGCCGTTCCCGCCCGCGATCGTGGTGCTGACCGGCTACACGGACACGGCCACGGCACTGGACGCGATCCGGGCGGGCGCGGTTGGCTTCGTGCCCAAGAACGCCTCGGTCGAGCAGGTGATCGGCGCGGTACGGGCCGCGGTGCTCGGCGGCAGCTGGCTGCCGCATGAGCTGCTCATCAAGCTGGTCTCCGAGCACCGGGACCCGGTCGTCGGCGCGCCGCAGCTCATCGCGCAGCTAACCGCGCGGGAGCGACAGGTGCTCGGCTTGATGGTCAGCGGCCTGGACCGCAACGGTATCGCCGAGAAGCTGAACCAGTCGCCCAACACCGTCCGCACGCACATCCGCAACGTGATCGTGAAGCTCAACTGCCACAGCGCCATCGAGGCTGTGGCAGTTGGTCTTAGAGCGGGCCTGCGGCCAAATTAGCCCGAGGTTACTTTGGCCGCTACGGTCAGCGGAGCCCGTCGTGGTCGCGGGCTCGGTGTGGGGTAAACCATCCCTCCTTCAGCGGCTCCGCTGCCTCCGTGGTCGCGGAATCCCTGATCAAGGGGAACGGCAGCGTGTCGTCGCCTGAGCGACCACGTACGCCCGGGGCCGTCACGATCGTGGGTACATCCTGGGCCGGTGCGGGCGCGGGAACGCGCTTACCGAGCCCGGTCACGAGCAGGATGGTGCGGAGCACGAGCATGAGGTCATACCCGAGGCTGCGGCGCCTGAGGTAGTCAAGGTCGAAGCCCAGCTTCGCGGGCAGCTCATGGGTTATGTAGTGCTGCTCGGGGCCCTCGGCGCCGGAGACAGGCGCCTGCTGCATCTGCGTGTAGAAGATCTGTCCGGCACCAGTCAGGCCGGGGCGAACGTTCAGGGTCTCAAGCTCGCCGCCGGAGTAACACGGGATGTAGCGCGGCACCTCTGGCCGGGGGCCGATGAGTGTCATGTCGCCTTTCAGCACGTTGACGAGCTGCGGCAGCTCGTCCAGCTTGGTCGCTCGCAGTACCGCGCCGAGCCTGGTGACGCGGGGGTCCGCGTGGCTGGTCACAAGGGGATCGGCCCGGTCTGCGCCGGTTACCATCGAGCGAAGCTTCAAGATCGTGAACGGCTCACGCGAACGGCCGATCCGGACCTGCCGGTAGAACGCCGGTCCCCGGCTGGTGAGTCGCACGGCGGCCGCGAGCGCAACGATGACGGGGCCCCAGATCGCGAGGGCTACGGCGGACACGATCAGGTCCACCGCCCGGCGCATCCAGGAGTCCGCGCGGATCTCCGGTCGGGCCAGCGGCCCGAGGCGGTCAGCCCGCGCCTGAGCGCGGAACTGGCTGCGCGCGACGATGACGAGCACCATGGTGGTGGTCAGGTACGTGACCGCGGAGGTGATGGCGCCACCGATCGCGCCGTACCGAGGAATGAGGATGACGTCGAGCGTCACGGTGATGATCGTGCCAACGCCCATCCCGACGGAGTTGAGCCCGGGCCGGCCGATGCCAACCAGGTACGCGGACGCGACCGCGGCCGCCCCCTCGACCGACAGGCCGACGATGATGATCTCGGCCGGCGTGATGGCACCGCGATACGCCTGCCCGTAGAGAATCGGCAGCGCGACCAGGGTGGCCGCCGCCAGGAAAGGTGTCATCGCCACGGTCAGCGCGGTGTTCAGCGGCAGCAGCCGACGGGCCTCGGCGGTTGCCTTTGCCTTGCCGAGGCGCGCGAACCGCGGGTAGAGCACGTAGTTGACGGCCGTGGGGACCAGCCGCATCAGCTCGGCGAACTTCGACGCGACCGCGTAGACCCCGAGCACGGCCGGTCCGGCCAGCGCGCCGAGGAGCACGAAGTCGAACCGCAGATTCATTAGCCACAGCATGTTCCCCAGCTGCCCCCGCGCCCCGAACGCGACGATCCGCTTGGCCAGGCCCGGTGATGGCAGCCCCCAGCCGCGGAAGAACCCGCGCCTGGTCAAATGCACCAGCGCGGTGCCGGTATACAGGGCACCGGAGACGATCAGTGAGGCGACCATCAGGCGCAAGCCGCCGTCTCCGGTGACGAGCCGGACGGTGACATAGGTCGGGACGAACCAGAACTCCTCGGCCACGATCAGCAGGTTCGCCCCGGCGAGGTCCCCACTGCCCTGGCAGCAGGCCTTGGCCGTGACATTCCACAGCGATGTGACCACCGAGATGGTCATGGCCACGATGAGGACCAGCGGCATCTGCCGGAAGAATATGTGCTGGAACGGGACGGCGCAGATTATCCAGGCCAGCGCGCTGATCACCGCGCCGACCACGGCCAGCAGGCAGATAGTGGGCCGCGACCGCTGGTCCTTGCCGTGCTCGCCTGCCATGAAGTAGGCCGCCGCGGTCGGCAGGCCACAGGAAATGATGACCCCGAACATCCACGGCAGCACCCGCAGCAGCGCGTAGTAGCCGAGGACGGTCGGGCCGCCCACCCGGGCGACGAGCAGGCTGGCGACGGAGACGCAGGCCAGGGCGCCGCCTTGCGCGCCGAGATTCATGCTGACCTGCCTCGCCGTGACCCGCGACGCGCTCCCGCGTGCGGCGCCGGGGAGGGCCGCGGCAACCGGCCGGATGTAGGGCCCAGCGTGACGGCGGGCGGTGCCCGTCGCGTTGCGGTCGGCGGGCCTCGTGGCCGGCGGCAGGGTGGCCAACTCGCTCATGGCCGCCGGGCGCAGCCGCACGAACCGGCGCTGCTGGGCGGTCCGGTGCCGCCGCCACGCGTCCTGGCCGAGTACCGCCGTGAGGCCGAATAGCAGCCACAGCGGGCGGAAGTGCAGGACCTCTTCGAAGACCGAGTTGATGGCAATCGCCAGCACGGCGGCGACGATGCCCGCCGGGGCGGGCACGGCCGCGGCCATGGGCGCCGACAGCGGCCGCCTGAGCACCGGCCCGGCCCGCGAGACGACGCAGCCGGCCAGCATCAGCAGGGCGAGCAGGCCGAGCACGCCGCGTTCGCCCAGCGCCGCCAGCCAGTCGTCGTGCGCCTCGTTGGAGTAGGGGTAGTACCAGTTCGCCAGCAGTTGCTTGGTGCTCATCGGGCCATTACCGAGCACGCCGTCGCTGCGCTGGTACAGCTGAACGGTCTCCTGGATGAGCTGGTTCCGCTCGCCGCTGCTCTGCGCGCTGCGGCCGATCGAGTTGACCAGCAGCGCCTGGTTGCTGTAAAGCGCCCACTGCCTAATCGAGTTCACCGGGACGGCGGTGAAGAAGGCGCCGGCGCCCAGCCCGGCGACCAGCAGGGTCGCGATCGCCCCGGCCCAGCCGTACCGTCGGTAGTACCTGAGCATCAGCAGGAAGACGACCCCAATGCCGAGCGCGAGCACGCCGCCGTTGGATTCTGTGAGCACCAGCGCCCACAGCAGGAAGGCGTAGCCGATGAACCTCATCCACCGCTTGCCGGGAACGCGCGCCGCGAAGACCACGAAGATCGTGGCATCCCAGTACCACGAGGCGTAGTTCGGGTCACCGAAGGTGAACGCCAGCCGGTTGCCCTCGGCTGGGTTGATCCCCTCAAGCGGCGTGAGGTGCCCGGCCCAAGCGGCCACGAACAGAATTGCCCAGAAGATCCCTGACCAGCTCCAGGCCACCAGCGCGTAGCGCATGGCCCGCGGCGCGCTCGTCACGTTGACCACGGTGGTGCACCAGGCGAACAGCAGGATGTCGATCAGCACCGAGGTCAGCGCCGTAGTGGGCAGCTGCGAGACCAGGCCGGACGCCGCACCGGCCCCGACGAACAGCAGAACCGGGATCACATAGGGGGCGCGCAGCTTGCGATGCGTGGCGGCCAGCCAGACCATGGCGGTGACCATCGAGGCGATCAGGAGCAGGTCGACCGGCGAGCTGTTGCCTGGACCGGTCGGGTGCACTACCGGCTCGAAGATGACGGCGAGGACCAGCGTGATCACGGCGGCGCGCTGGGCGCTGCCGCGGGCCGGCTTGGCGGGGGCCTCCTGCGGCGGAGCGGCCACCTGGGGCGTCAGCGTCGTCGTCATGACTGACCTTCTGTCAACCGGCGGAACAGTAGCAGGTGGTTGCGGGCGAACTCGTCGTGATCCGCGGTGGCGGCGACGGTCGCCAAGTCGGCGAGCAGTACGTCACGCCAGCAGGACGGGGACACCCCGAGCCGCTCCAGCCCGCTCATGACGAACGAGCGGACCAGGTCGGGATACCAGCCGGACCCGTCGATCGCGTAGTCCACACCCCCTCCCCATCGGCCGGCGCGCAGTCCCGGGTGGCCGGCCACCCGGCGTCCCTGGCGCGTGTGCCGGTCGAGGTACAGGGAGTACGAGGTCGCGAACCTGGCCAGGTCACGGACGGGCGAGCCGGTGAGGCAGGCATGCTCCCAGTCGATGACGCCGAGCACCCGGCCCCGCTCCGTGAGCAGGTTGCCCGCCCAGAAGTCGCCGTGCACCACGGATTGCGGCGTCCGGTGGCCCTCCAGCCGCCCGCGCAGGGCGGCAAGTTCGGCCAGGTCTGCATCGGCTCCGGGCTGGCCGCCGAACCGGCGGCCGAGTACGTCTGCGATTCCGTCCAGCATCCGCGCAACGCTGGCCTGCCCGTTCCCGTCGGCGGCCCCGTTCCCGTCGGCGGCACTGTGCAGCCTGGCCAGCCAGTCGCCGGCCGCGGCGAAATCCGCGGCCACCGCCTCGCGGCGGGCTGTGTGCCGCCAGGAGTGGTATGCGGCGAGCATCGACTGACCGGGCAGCGCGGTCATGACCAGCACGGGCCTGCCGAGGTGCTCGACGGTGGCGACGAGTTCCGGGATCGTCGCGCTTACCGGTCCGGCCACCCGGTCGCCGACCTCGGCCAGCCGTTCGGCCTCGCGTTCGACGCTCAGCGCCGCGGCGTCGGTGGTAGGCACCTTGGCCACGTAGGCCGGCCGTGCTGCCCCGGGCGGGAAGAGCAGGATGGTCACCTTAGCGTTCGGGTCCCTTGACAGCGCCAGGCAGGCAGCACGGCCGCCCGTCTGATCGATGAAGGCGGCCAGCGTCCGCGGCGGCGCCATCGTCATTCGGACCTCCCGACCAGCACCGCGCCGCCGGCCCTGAGCGCCACCGCGAGCAGCCACGGCGCGCGGTACCTGAGCATGCGCAGCCCGACCGTCAGCACGGCGCTGAGCACCGGCCCGGCGCCGGGCGGCACGGACAGCACGGTGTCGGCGATGTAGCGCAGCACAGCCGGGTCCCAGCTGGCCACGACCAGCGGGCGCTGCCGGGACGGCACCGCGACGTACGCCCGGACACCGCGCCCGGGCCGCAGGCGCAGCGACCACGGCCCGACCGCGGC
>JAWWPV010000382.1:0-3426 GCA_033854775.1 Trebonia sp. | reverse complement strand
GGCCATCAGGCCGCCCTCGCGGTTGTGCGCGGCCGCGACGGACATCGCGCCCATCACGGCGAGGGGGCCGGCCGGGTCGGCGATGCCGGTGATCGTGAGGACGCCGCCCGCGATCTCGGTCGCCGCGGCGGCCATGGCCATCTCGCGGCCGGGCGTGAGGCCGTTCTTCTCGAAGACCTTGCCGATGCCGTCAAGGCCCGGGCCGTGGAACAGGCCGAAGAGCTTCTGGCTCGCGTGGATGCCCATGTAGCTGCCGAGCAGCAGCCTCGCACCGAGCAGGGCGGCGTTGCGCATGGTGTCCTCCGTGTCCGTGGGTCCGTACCTTTATACCTAGTGGGCGCGGCGGGGTCCGCGCTAGGTCTCGGCTGCCAGGATTCGACGGCACTTATACGTAAATATCGTGAAAACGCGCTTACCCTAGATTGACGGAGTATGGGTGCTTCTACCTAAAGACGGCGCGGACTTCGAGTACACGGTGACGCGGCGTCGCTCTTAGTGATATCTCTAGGCAAGCGGGGCAGGGGGCTGCGCCAAAACCCGCGCATGGCGCGTCGATGTTGGCGGTGTTTGTTCAGTGGCCGGACGATTTCCACACGACGGGTACGCAGACTTCGTAGGCAGGCGGGACGAACTCACGGGGATCGCCGCGTTGCTGGCCGAATCCCGGCTGGTGACGATCGTCGGTCCTGGCGGGGTCGGCAAGACGCGGGTCGCGCGCGTCGCGGCGGCGCAGGCGGCGGCCAGCTACCCGGACGGCCCCTGGATCGTGGAGCTGTCCAACCTGCGCGACCCTGCCCTGCTGCCCAACACGGTCGCGAGCGTGCTCGGACTGCCCGAGCAGGCCGCGCGGTCGGCCCTCGACGCGCTGCTCGAGTACCTGCGAGACCGGCGGCTGCTGCTGATCCTCGACACCTGCGAGCACCTGCTCGACGCCTGCGCGGCCCTCACCCAGGCCGTGATGCGGGACGCGCCCGACGTGACCGTGCTTGCCACCTCACGGCAGCCGCTCGACATGCCGGGCGAGCACACCTTCCCGATCGGGCCGCTGCCGGTACCGGAAAACGACTGGCTCCCCGTGCCCGCCACTCGCGTGGCGGACGGCGGGGACGCGGTCGAGCTGTTCGCGCTGCGTGCCATTAGCGCAGTGCCCGATTTCGCGATCACCCCGGAGAACGCGGCGGACGTCATCCGGCTGTGCCGGCGGCTCGACGGGATCCCGCTGGCGATCGAGCTCGCGGCGGTCCAGTTGCGGGCGCTGCCGCTCGACGAGCTGCTTGACCGGCTCAATCACCGCTTTACCGTGCTGACCGGCGGCCGGCCGGGAGCGCTCCCCCGGCATCAGACGCTGCGGACGGCGATCGAGTGGTCGCACGAGCTGTGCTCCGATGCCGAGCGGCGGCTGTGGGCGCGCCTTTCCGTGTTCGCGGGGCCGTTCAGCCTGGTCGCCGCGCAGGAAGTCTGCGCCGAGGTGTCACTTGAGCGGCCCGACGTGGTCGACGCGGTGATCGGGCTCGTCGACAAGTCCGTCGTGCTCATGGAGGGCGAGCGGTACCGGATGCTGGACACGGTGCGGGAGTTCGGCGCGGAGTGGCTCGCGTCATCCGGTGAGCAGGCGTCCTGCCGGGCGCGGCACATCGCGCGGTACCTGGCGATGGCGCGGTACTTCGGCGCCCATTTCGCGGACGACGACCAGCTGGACCGCTACCACGAGCTGCGCGAGGTGCACTCAAACCTGCGCGCCGCCATGGAGTACGCGCTTGAGCCGGATGAGGATCCGGCTGCTGGTTCGTCTTCTGCTGACCCCGGCGGGACGCTCGGACGGGCTTCTGGTCCCCCCGGGTCTTCCGGTTCGGTTGTGACGACGGTGGCCCAGGACCGGTGGCGGGCCGGCGGGGAGCTGGCGTGCTCGCTCTACGGGTACTGGCAGATCTCCGGGCTGCTCGGCGAGGGCGGGTACTGGCTGACGAAGGTGCTCGACCGCTTCCCTGACCCAGGGCCGGAACGGGCGCGGGCGCTCGTCAACCGGGGATTCCTGCGCTCGTTCTCAGGAGATGCCGTCAACGCCCTGGCCGACTGCGAGGCCGGGACCGCGATGGCCCGGGCGCTTGGCGACGACGCCGTGACGGCCCGCGGCTACCAGCACACGCAGCTCACGCTCACCTTCCTCGGGCGGCACGATGAGGCGTTGACCGTGGCTGAAGAGGCGCGGGCCCGGCTGCGGGCCTGCGGTGACCGGATCGGCGAGCTGATACTCGTGGGGCAGCTCGGGCACCTGCACCAGCTTGCCGGACGGCACGCTGAGTCGGTCACCGTGTGCGCGGAAGGCCTGGCCATGCTCGGGCCCGATTCCCGCGAGCAGTGGATCCAGACGTACTTGTACTTCATTTCCGGCATCGCGCTGTTCCAGATGCCAGGACGGGAAGCGGACTGCGAGCCCATGCTCCGGAAAGGGCTTGCCGGGAAGCAGGAACTCGGGGACGTCGTCGGGATGGCGTACGCGCTGGACGGACTAGGGTGGCTGGCGCAGAAGACCGGGTCGCCCTCGCGGGCCGCCTGGCTCATGGGGGCCGCGGAGGCGTTGTGGGAGCGTGGCAGCAACGTGCGGTTCAGCGGGACCGTGATCATGGAGGAGTTCCACCAGCAGGCGGCGCGCTCGGCTACCGCGGCCCTTGGCGCGTCGGGTTATGCCGCCGCGTACGCGGCGGGGGTTACCTACGTGCGGCAACTGCTGGACGCCGGGGCCGGGAAGGGCGCGCTGCGGCTCGACATTCCGTGACGGGGCGGGAGAGTTAGCCGAATTCGTTCGGGATAATTCCTTTGACCTTTGCGCGGCCGGGACCGGTAGCTTGGGGGCATGGCGGTGGTTGACTTCTCGCGGTTCGCGAGCGTGCTCGGGGAACTTGGCGTGGCGGGCTCGGTGCAAGTGCTGCCCGAGTCGGCGTCGACTGCGGCGGCCGCGGCGGCGCAGCTGGGCTGCGCGGTGGGGGCGATCGCCAACAGCCTCGTGTTCGCCTCCGACGGGGAGCCGCTGCTCGTGATGACCAGCGGGGCGCACCGGGTGGATACCTCGCGGGTGGCCGCGCTGGTTGGGGCTTCTGTGGTTTCCCGGGCCGATGCTCGCTCGGTGCGTGCCTGGACCGGGCAGGTGATCGGCGGGGTCGGGCCGGTTGGGCATCCCGCGCCGATCCGGACGCTGGTGGACGTCTGGCTGGCGAAGTATGACGTCGTGTGGGCGGCGGCCGGGCATCCGCATACCGTGTTCCCTACTTCGTTCGATGAGCTGGTGCGGATTACCGGCGGGACTTCGGCCGAGGTCGGGGAGTAGGGCGGGTCGAGTCCCTGCGGGCCGCCGCCCGCCCGGGCCGGCGCCCCCCGGGCCGGCGGCTGTCCGGGGCCGTGGCCGCGGGTCATCGCGGGGAAATGCCC
>JAWWPV010000381.1:0-3876 GCA_033854775.1 Trebonia sp. | reverse complement strand
CGTCAGTTTCATGCGTGCCTCCCCGTGTACCCGGTTGGTTCCCGTGTTCGCAGCCGAGCGTAAGCCTTCCACCTCGCGGGAAGGTGAGAACGCGCGCGCCGTCACCGGCGGGAAGTCGCGGTGACTGCCGGTGTAGGTTATGACGCGTGGCTGATGAGCAGGTTGCCGGGCCCGACCACACGGCGGTGCGGGTGGCGCTCTGGCGGGCGATGCACGTGCGGGTGGATGCCCCGCCGCACGTGCTCGAGGACGAGATCGGCCTGCGGCTCGCGGCCCAGGAGGACGGCTGGCGAGGCCGGCCGGACATGGACCCGGCGTTCACCAGCGGGTTCCGCGCCTCGATCGTGGCGCGCGCCCGGTTCATCGAGGACCTGGTCGCCGAGCGGGCCGGGCAAGGGACCGGGCAGTACGTGCTGCTCGGCGCCGGCCTCGACACATTCGCGCAGCGCCGCCCTGACCTCGCGGC
The DNA here is from genome assembly GCA_033854775.1 of Trebonia sp. Classification (GTDB taxonomy): domain Bacteria; phylum Actinomycetota; class Actinomycetes; order Streptosporangiales; family Streptosporangiaceae; genus Trebonia. The sequence continues at coordinate 3,410 of JAWWPV010000381.1, read as the reverse complement.
ACGGCTGGTGGTGTTCGAGGTGGACCAGCCCGGCACGCAGGCATGGAAGCGGCAGCGCCTCATTGACCTCGGCTACGGCGTTCCCGGATGGCTGCGGCTTGTCCCGGTGGACTTCGAGGAAGGCGCGTCCTGGCAGGAGGAGGTCGCGCGGGCCGGGTTCGACGCCGCGCGGCCGGCAGTGGTCGCCTCCACCGGCGTGAGCATGTACCTGACCAGGGAAGCGAACCAGGCGACGCTCCGCGACCTCGCCGCGCTCGCCCCTGGCTCCACGGTCGCGATGACGTTCCTGCTCCCGCTTGACCTCGTCGACGAGCGGGACCGGCAGGGCTGGATCATGTCGGAGAACGGCGCCAGGTCATCAGGGACGCCGTTCATCAGCTTCTTCACCCCGGAGGAGTTCCTCGACCTGGCCCGCTCGGCCGGCTTCGGTGACGTGCGGCACGTGTCGGGGCGCGACCTGGGCGACCGGTACTTCGCGGGCCGTCCCGATGGCCTGCGCATGTCGACCGGCGAAGACTTCCTGGTCGCGACCGCGTAGCGAAACCCGTTAGTTCCCGCCGTGCCCGCCGGCACTAGCCTGGCCCCATGACCGTCCCGTTCCCCGAGCCGACCACCCCTGCCGGGTCCCGCGCCGAGGTGTTCAACCGCTACCTCGGCTACTTCCGCGACCAGCTCGCCGTGCGGCTGCGCGGGCTGCCCGCCGGCGAGCTGCGGCGTAGCCGGCTTCCGTCCGGCTGGACGCCGCTTGAGCTGCTCAAGCACCTCACGTTCGTCGAGCTGCGCTGGCTTGAGTGGGGATTCGAGGGCCGCGACGTCGCCGATCCCTGGGGCGACAACCGGGACGACCGCTGGTACGTCGCGCCGGAGGAAACCCTCGACGGCCTGCTCGCCGCCCTGGCGGCCCAGGCGCAGCGCAGCGGCAAGGTCATCGCCGCGCACGACCTCGGCGAGGTCGGCGTGCCCGGCGAGCGCTGGCGCGGCGAACCGCCCGCCACGCTTGAGCGGGTCCTGTTCCACCTGCTCCAGGAGTACGCCCGCCACCTGGGCCACCTGGACATCGCGTCCGAGCTGGCCGACGGCCCGACAGGCGAGTAACCGAGGACCCGCCCGCCTCGCCAGGCGCAAGCGCGTCTTGCTGTTATCAACCTGATCGACGTGGCGGCACGGCCGCCGGCGCGCGGCTAGGCCGCGGCCGACGCCGAATCGCCCTCGCCCGCCTCGATCGCCTCGGCGATGAGCTGTCGAATCGCCCGTGAGAGTGCCTCGTCCAGCTCTGGGTCGGTTGCGCGCATTCCGGTCCCCATGTGTTCCATCCGCTCCATCCCCCGGGAGGTCACGAGATAACGGGCTTAAGTTACACAGATGTAGTTCGTTCGTGATTAGGATACCGGTGTTCATCTGTGCGTGAGAGCGGATTTCACACAAGTACCTACGTCAGTCCCCACCGCTTCCTGATCGCCTGGTTCGCCACGCCGAACACGGCGTCCACGAGGACGCCGAGGATCAGGATCACGATCATGACCGCGATCGTGGACGGCATGTCGGTCTGGTCCTGGTCGGCCTGGAACAGCGCGCCGATCGAGGGCTCGCCGGCGACGAGCACCAGCAGCTCGGCGGTCAGCAGGGCGTGCCAGGTGAACGCCCAGCCCTGCTTCATCCCGGCCACGAACGTGGGCAGCGCCGCGGGCATGATCAGGCGCCGGGTCAGGCTCAGCCCGTGCAGTCCCATGACCTTGCCCGCCTTGAGCAGCAGCGGCGGGGTGTAGTCCACGCCGGCGATCAGGGCGTTCGCGATGGACGGCGCGGCGGCCATCACGATGATGAACAGGATCGCCGAGGTGTTCAGCCCGAACAAGATGATCGCGAACGGGATCCAGGCCGCCGACGGCATCGTCTGCAGACCGGTGATCAGCGAGCCGACCGCGGCCCGCAGCGGCGGGATGCGGGCCACCAGCAGGCCGACGACGGTGCCGATGACCAGGGCGAGGGCGTAGCCGATGATGGCCCGTTCGAGGGTGTCGCCGATCGCGTGCCACAGCAGGCCCGTCTGCGCCTGGTCCCACAGGTTGGACAGGGTGACGCCGGGGCCGGGCAGGACGAGCTTCTTCCAGCCGGAGAGGTGGATCAGCTCCCAGACGATCCAGACGAGAACGATGGCGGCAAGCTTCGGCCAGACCGACGACGCGATGCGCGCCGCGCGCTCGCGGGCGCCGCCGCTCGGACGCGCGCCGCCGAGGTCGAGCGCGTCGAGTCCCGCCAGGGTGGTGTCTGCCTGACTACTGGCCATGGCGGCTTACCTCCTCGCGGAGCCGGTCGGTGATGACGCTGGCCAGCTCGGCGACCGGGGCCGAGTCGATCCGCCGCGGCCGCTCGACAGGGACCGGGTACTCCTCGATCACCCGGCCCGGCCGGCTCGACAGCAGGACGACGCGGTCGCCGAGCCTGACCGCCTCGCGGACATTGTGGGTGACGAACAAGACCGCCAGGCGCCCGCCGACCCGCTCGCGCACCCGGTCGAGCTCGTCGTGAAGCAGGTCGCGGGTCATCGCGTCGAGCGCGCCGAACGGCTCGTCCATCAGCAGCACCTCCGCGTCCTGGGCCAGGGCGCGGGCGAGCGCGACCCGCTGGCGCATGCCGCCGGACAGCTCGTGCGGCCGCTTGCCGCCGAAGCCGCCGAGGTGGACCGCGTCGAGCAGCTCGAGCGTGCGCGCCTTGCGCTCGGCCCTTGGCACCTTGCGCGCGCGGAGCGCCAGCTCGACGTTGCCTGCCGCGGTGAGCCACGGGAACAGCCCGGGCTCCTGGAACATGAGCGCGACCCGGCCGTTGACGGTGATCTCGCCGCTGGTCGGCCGGTCGAGGCCGGCGACGAGCGAAAGCAGCGTCGACTTGCCGCAGCCGGACGCCCCGATGAGGCAGGTGAACTCGCCGGGCGCGGTGGTGAGGGTCACCCGGTCGAGGGCGCGGACGGCGGAGCCGCCGCGCCCGTACACCTTGGAGACCCCGGCCAGGCTGACCGCCACCGTCTCCGTTACCGCCGTCGTAGACACGGCTTACCCGGCGCTCACCGTCGGCTGGTCAGCCGCGGTGAGGATCGAGTTGAGCGGGGCCAGGTCGAAGATCCCGTTCAGGTTGACCGACGTGAGCAGCCCGACCGAGGTGGCCTGCTGCGCGTCCTGGGTCAGCGACGTCGCGTCCGGGTCGGCGGTGAAGGTGATCTCCTTGAACGCCGGGCCGATCACCTTGGCCGACAGCGGCTTGCCGGTGTACGCGGCGAGCTCGTCGTTGGCGGCCTGCTGGGCCTGGGCCGGGCTCGACTTGATGTAGTTGAGCGCGTCGAGGTTCGCCTTCAGCAGGTCACTGACGACGTCCGGGTGCGCGGACAGGAACGACTGGGTGACCATCAGTACGGT
>JAWWPV010000380.1:0-4783 GCA_033854775.1 Trebonia sp. | reverse complement strand
TTCGGCGCGCACGCCCACGTCAACGAGCGGGTGATGGACTCCAACGACCTGGAGCGCGAGAAGGGCATCACGATCCTCGCGAAGAACACCGCGGTCAAGCACAGCGGGCTGACGATCAACATCATCGACACGCCCGGCCACGCGGACTTCGGCGGCGAGGTGGAGCGCGGCCTGTCCATGGTGGACGGCGTGGTGCTGCTGGTCGACGCGAGCGAGGGCCCGCTACCGCAGACCAGGTTTGTGCTCCGCAAGACGCTTGAGGCGAACCTCCCGGTCATCCTGGTCATCAACAAGGTGGACCGTCCAGACGCGCGGATCGCCGAGGTCATCGACGCCTGCTACGAGCTGTTCATCGACCTGGACGCCAGCGAAGAGCAGATCGAGTTCCCGATCGTGTACGCGTCCGCCAGGGCAGGCCGGGCGAGCCTCAACCGCCCCGAGGACGGCGGCATGCCGGACAGCGAGAACCTCGAGCCGCTCTTCGACGTCATCAAGCAGACCATCCCCGCCCCGGTCTACGACCCCACCGCCCCGCTGCAAGCCCACGTCACCAACCTCGACGCGTCCTCCTACCTGGGCCGGATCGCGCTCTGCCGGATCTACAACGGCACGATCAAGCGCGGCCAGCAGGTCGCCTGGTGCAGGCACGACGGCTCGATCCAGCGGGTGAAGATCTCCGAGCTCTTCCTCACCGAGGCGCTTGAGCGCGTGCAGGCCGACGAGGCGGGCCCTGGCGACATCGCCGCGATCGCCGGCATCCCGGACATCATGATCGGCGATACCCTGGCCGACCTGAACGACCCGCACCCGCTCCCGCTGATCACCGTCGACGAGCCGGCGATCTCGATGACGCTCGGCACCAACACCTCCCCGATATCGGGCCGCGAAAAGGGCACCAAGGTCACGGCCAGGCTGGTCAAGGACCGCCTCGACCGCGAGCTGATCGGCAACGTGAGCCTCCAGGTAGTGCCCACCGAGCGCCCTGACACCTGGGAGGTCCGCGGCCGCGGCGAGCTCGCGCTCGCGATCCTCGTCGAGACGATGCGACGGGAAGGCTACGAGCTGACCGTCGGCCGTCCCTCCGCCGTCACCCGGGAGATCAACGGCAAGGTACACGAGCCCGTCGAGCGCCTGTCGGTTGACGTCCCCGAGGAGTACCTCGGCGCGGTCACCCAGATGGTCGCGGTGCGCCGCGGCCGGATGGAGACAATGACCAACCACGGGACCGGCTGGGTACGCCTGGCGTTCCTGGTCCCGTCGCGCGGGCTGATCGGCTTCCGCACCCAGTTCCTCACCGAGACCAGGGGCACCGGGATCGCGCACCACGTCTTCGAGGGCTACGAGCCGTGGGCCGGTGTCATCCGGGGCCGCGCGACCGGCTCGCTGGTCGCCGACCGGGCCGGCGCGGCCTCCACCTATGCGATGTTCAACCTCCAGGAGCGCGGCTCGCTGTTCGTCGTGCCGACCACCGAGGTCTACGAGGGCATGATTGTCGGCGAGAACTCCCGCGACGACGACATGGACGTGAACATCACTAAGGAGAAGAAGGTCACCAACATCCGCCAGTCCAACCAGGAGGAGCTCGAGCGGCTGGTGCCGCCGCGGATCCTCAGCCTGGAGCAGGCGCTCGAGTTCTGTGCCGAGGACGAGTGCGTCGAGGTGACCCCGGGCGCGGTACGGCTCCGCAAGACCATACTCGACGCCAAGGAGCGCGGCCGCGTGCGCGGCCGCGTGTCCCGCGAGCAGGCCTAGGAATTCAGCGCCCCTAGCCGAAAGCGCGGCGGGGGTGATATTGCGTCCGGCGCTGGTCAGCGCGTCACGGATCTCCGAAGCATGCTGGTCAACCGACGCTCGGGCGCCCGCCCGGCCGCAAAGAGCGCTGAAGTCGCGAGTCTGGCATACCGTCGGCGTTGCGCCTTGAGCCGCGGGACAGTATTGATTACGTTCCGTGCGTGAGCAAGTTGCACAGAGTGACCATTCCGCGCGCTGCCGTGATCGGTGGCGTGGCGCTGGCATTGTCGCTCGCCGCGGTACCCGGCGCCAGCGCGGCAGTCACGGAGACGGCCCGCGTGCCCGTGCGTGGGGTGGACATCTCGGCCTATCAGCATGCCGGGGCGCCCATCGACTGGGGGGTGCTCGCCACGCACGGCATCCGCTTCGTCGCGATCAAGGCCGCGGAAGGTACCTACTACCTCAACCCCTATTACCTGTCCGACGCGCGGGCCGCCGCGGCTGCGGGGCTCCGGGTGATGCCGTACGTGTTCGCTAACCCCGACCGCGGCGGCGGGGCGGCGACGGCGAACTTCGCGGCCGGCGCCGCGGAGTTCCCTGGCGAATCAGCCCGGTTGCCGCTCGTGGTCGACCTGGAGAACGACCCGTACAAGAACGACCCGCACAAGAACGACCCGCACAAGAACGACCCGCACAAGAGGGCCACCGACTGCTACGGGCTCGGCATCCCCGCGATGATCGCCTGGATCGCCGGGTTCACCAAGCGCACCAGCGTGCTGACCCTGGAGTGGCCGATCATCTACACGACGGCCGACTGGTGGCGGGAGTGCACGGGATCGACCGGCCGGTTCCCGCATGACCCGCTCTGGCTGGCCGCGTTCGACGGCACGGCGCCCACCGTGCCGTCCCCCTGGCAGGACTGGACGTTCTGGCAGTACGACAATGCCGGCTCGCTGCCGGGAATTGGCCAAACGGACCTGGATTACTATCAGCCGACCAACGGCCTTCCCGCGCTCCGCGCGCCCGCCAGGCGGGCATCAGGCAAAAAGCGCGCGACGGCGAAGTCCAAGCGGCATCTGAAGAGCAAGCGCCCGCCCAAGCCGAAGAAGCACAAGGAGCATCACCGGTCCGCGTCCTCGAGATATAAGGGAACGGCTCACCGTGAAATGACACCTGGTAAGCGAGGACCCCGGTCACGCAAAAGCGCCCGTGACCGAAACTCCCGGTTACGGGCGCCCTCGCTCGCGATTACCGCTTGCCTGGCACCGCCGGGGTCCCGGCCGGCTCCGGCCGCCGCGAGATCTTCGAGCCGAGCCAGACCAGCGGGTCAAACCGCCGCCCGGCGACGCGCTCCTTCATCGGGATGATCGCGTTGTCGGTGATCTTGATGTGCTCGGGGCAGACCTCGGTGCAGCACTTGGTGATGTTGCAGAGGCCGAGGCCGAAGTCGTCCTGCGCGATGTTGCGCCGGTCGGCCTCGTCGGCCGGGTGCATCTCGAGCTCGGCGACGCGCATCAGGAACCGCGGCCCGGAGAACGCCGTCTCGTTGTCCTCGTGGTCGCGAACCGCGTGGCAGGTGTTCTGGCACAGGAAGCACTCAATGCACTTGCGGAACTCCTGCGACCGGTTCACGTCCTCCTGCTGCATCCGGAACTCGCCCGGCTTGATCGACGGGTCCGGCGCGAACGAGGGGATCTCCCGGGCCTTCGCGTAGTTGAACGACACGTCCGTGACCAGGTCCCGGATCACCGGGAAGGTCCGCATCGGCGTGATCGTCAGCGTCTCCTCCTCGGTGAAGGTCGACATCCGGGTCATGCAGCCGAGGCGCGGCATGCCGTTGATCTCCATCGAGCAGGAGCCGCACTTGCCGGCCTTGCAGTTCCACCGCAGGGCCAGGTCGGACGCCTGCGTGGCCTGCAGCCGGTGCAGCACGTCGAGGACGACCTCGCCGTCGTTGACCTCGACCTTGTAGTCCTTCAGATCACCGGAGCCCGCGTCGCCGCGCCAGACCCGGAGCTTCGCCAGGTAACCCATCAGTGCCCCTCTTCCAGCGCCGCCGCCTCGCGATGACCGGCCAGCTCTTCCTTGGTCATGTACTTCTTGAGCTCGGAGATGTCGAACAGGTCGAGCAGGTCCGGCCGGATCACCGGGAGCGGCTGGTGCACCATGTCGATCTTGTCGCCGTCGAGCGTGAGGATCAGGTTGACCTTGCGCCACTCGGGCTCCATGGCCGGGTGGTCCTCGCGGGTGTGCCCGCCGCGCGACTCCTCGCGTTCCAGGGCGGCCATCGCCACGCACTCGCCCACGAGCAGCATGTTCCGCACGTCCTGGGCGTAGTGCCAGCCCGGGTTGTAGGCCCGCTCGCCCGGCACGGCCAGGGTCTTGGCCCGCTCCTTGAACTTCTCCAGGGCGGCCAGCGCGTCCTTCAGTTCCTGCTCCCGGCGGATGATGCCGACCAGGTCGTTCATCGTCTGCTGGAGCTCGGCGTGCACCTCGTAAGGCGACTCGCCGATCTCCCGCGAGAACGGCTCGAGCGCCTCGGTGACGGCGGCGTCCAGGTCGGCCTGCGCCACCACGGGCTTGGCGGAGCCGAGTGACTCCAGGTAGTCCGCCGCCCCGTCGCCGGCCCGCTTGCCGAACACCAGCAGGTCGGACAGGGAGTTGCCGCCGAGCCGGTTGGACCCGTGCATGCCGCCGGACACCTCGCCCACCGCGAACAGGCCGGGCACCGAGGACGCGGCCGTGTCCGGGTCGACCTCGATCCCGCCCATCACGTAGTGGCAGGTCGGCCCGATCTCCATCGGCTCCTTGGTGATGTCCACGTCCGCCAGCTCCTTGAACTGGTGGTGCATGGACGGCAGCCGGGAGAGGATGTACTCCGGGGACCGCCGCGAGGCGATGTCCAGGTACACGCCGCCGTGCGGCGTCCCGCGCCCGGCCTTGACCTCGGCGTTGATCGACCGCGCGACCTCGTCGCGGGGGAGCAGCTCCGGCGGACGCCGGTTGTGGTCCGGGTCGGTGTACCAGCGGTCGGCCTCTTCCTCGGTCTCCG
>JAWWPV010000379.1:0-3462 GCA_033854775.1 Trebonia sp. | reverse complement strand
GCACAGGAACTGGTCGCCGAGGGCTTCCGGGCCATCAAGATGCGGCTCGGCCGCCCGTCGGGGGACGACGACCTGGCCGCCGTCCGTGCGGTGCGCGCGGCGATCGGCCCGGACGTGGTCCTGATGTCCGACTACAACCAGGCGCTGAGCGCGAGCGCCGCCCGCGAGCGCTGCCGCCAGCTCGACGACGAGGGCCTGGCCTGGATCGAGGAGCCGGTTCGCCACGACGATTACGCCACCAGCGCCGAACTGGCCGCCCTGCTGCGCACGCCGGTGCAGATCGGCGAGAACCTCACCGGCCCGCGCGCCATGTCCGCCGCGCTTGCGAGCAATGCCAGCGATCTCGTTATGCCGGACGTAGACCGTATTGGCGGCGTCAGTGGCTGGCTGGCAGCTGCCGCGCTGGCGGACGCAGCCGGGATCGAGATGTCGTCACACCTGTACCCCGAAGTCAGCGCTCACCTTCTCGCCGCCACGCCAACGGCCCACTGGATCGAATACGTGGACTGGGCCGCCCCCATCCTCCAGCAGCCGCTGAAGGTGGCTGAAGGCCGCGTCCTGCCGCCAGATCGGCCTGGCAACGGTCTGGTCTGGGACTCCGATGCCGTCGCGCATTTCCGGCGGGACTAAACCTCTAGCGGCCGCTCCAACCTCGCCGCCCAGCACCTGGTAGTCGGCCACGTCCGCGGCAGGTTCACCAAGCTCGCCGGGCAGATCACCGTTGCCGAAGACCTCACTCAATCGGCGACGTCGGTGACCATCACAGCGGCAAGTATCGACACTCACGTCGCCAAGCGTGACAACGACCTGCGCTCCGCCCGTTATCTCGACACCGACACCCACCCGGCCATCACCTTCGCCAGCACCCTTCTCACCGAATACCCGGGGAACCGGTGGGGCCTGGAGGGCGACCTCCGCAACGAGGCGGGCAGCCTCCTGGTTCGTCGGGATGTAACGCTCTGTTTCGCCGTCGAGGCCATCCGCACCAGCATCGCTCCGCGATCGCGTTCGCCAGAGGCGCCCGCACCGGCGTCTTGATGATCGGCAGACCGCCCGCCTCGAGCACCGCGTCGAACGCGGCAGTGAACTTAGCGTCCCCGGTCGCGAATCATGAACTTGAAGCTGCCCGCGTGATCCCCGAGGTTCATGAGCAGGTTACGAGCCTGCTAAGTAACCCACTCCCCTGTCGGGTGGGCCGTGATCCCGGCCAGGTACACCAGGCGGGTGCCGTGCTCAATGACGAACAGCACGTACAGACGGCGCAAGAACACGGTATCCACACGGAAGAAATCGGTCGCGAGGATCGTCTTGTCCTGGTTGTCCAGGAACCTTCCAGGTCTGCCCGGACCGCCTGGGCGCGCGATCGATCCCGGCGTCTTTGAGGCTCTTCCACACCGTCGATGGCGCGAGCTTGTGCCAACCTTTCCGGCTCGTGTGCGCAAGGTGGGGGCGAGTGGGAGCTACCGGGGCCGCAGACGCTCTCCGCTCCCGTGCGGGACGCAACCTCGTAGGACCGCGCCAGCGGATGACCGACCCGCCTGCGGGCTTCTCTTTGAGCAGGATCTCCTCTCGATGCCCGCACGCGCCTTGTCGGCCCCAGAGGTAACTGACGCCCTACATCCGCAGCCGTAGCGGAAAGGCAGCGCTACCGCTGGAGGCAGAGGGGAAATCGGTCCATGGGGCTGACGGCAGCGGTAGCGGTAGCGGCTACACCTTGATGCCCAGGTACCCCTTCCACGACAGGGTGCCCGGGAGGAGCAGCGATGTTTTGGACATACTTGCGGCGTGAACTGCGCCGCCGCGTGCGCCAGGCGGTGTTCATCGCGCTGGGCCTGGCGCTGGGAATCGGGCTGGTCATCACGGTGACCTCGGCTGCCACGGGGGTGCAGAACGCGCAGGCCGCGGTGCTGCATTCGCTGTACGGTGTGGGGACCGATCTGACGGTCACCCAGCCGCCGAAGCAAGGGTCAGGCTCCGGCCTAACGTTCGGCTTCAAGCAGCAGATCAAGCAGGTGCGCAGCGGCCAGATCGCGGCCGGCACCAAGATCAACGACAACGAACTGGAAAACACGCAGTACGGGTCGCTGACCGCGAGCCAACTGGCGGCGGTGTCCCGGCAGCAGCACGTTACCGCCGCCACTGGGGCGCTCGCGCTGACCGACATCACGGTGACCGGGACGGTCCCGGCGCTGACCGCGGGCAGCAGCGGCTCGGGCAGCTTCAGTTCAAGCTTCACGAGCAGCACGTTCACCGTGGACGGCGTCAACGTGGCGCGCAGCAGCCCAGGGCCGCTGAGCTCCGTCGCCGTGACGGCGGGCCGGAACTTCGGCCAGGCGGACGCCGCCGCGGACGTCGCGCTGGCCGATTCGGGTTACGCGACCGCAGAGAAGCTGAAGACCGGCTCGACCGTCGACGTCGGCAGCACGAGCTTCAAGATCGTCGGTATCGTCAGCGTGCCGCAGGGCAGCAGCCCGCCTAACCTGTACATCCCGCTGGCGAAGGCCCAGCAGATCGGGGCGACCGGGTCGGCCAAGCTAACCAACCAGGTGAACGCGGTCTACGTCACCGCCGACAGCGCTTCGAACATCCCCGCCGTCCAGCACGAGCTGACCCGGTTGCTACCGTCTGCGACGGTGACCGACGCGAGCGACCTGGCCAGCCAGGTCACCGGGTCTGTCGGCAGCGCCGCCAGCCTAGCCAACAACCTCGGCAAATGGCTGTCGGTCGCCGTGCTCGTGGCGGCGTTCGGGCTGGCCATCCTGCTGACGATGGCGGCCGTGGCCCGGCGGGTGCGGGAGTTCGGCACGCTCAAGGCGATCGGCTGGCAGAGCCGCAGGATCGTCGGACAGGTGATGGGCGAGTCGCTCGTGATCGGCGTCGTCGGCGGGGTGGCCGGGGTTGCCCTGGGGTACGGCGGCGCCGCGCTGATCGACAAGATCGCGCCGAAGCTGTCGGCGATCGTGGGCGCGCCATCCGCTCCCGCGGCTTTCACCGGGGTCACCGGAAAACTGGCGCAGCAGGTCAGCAGCGCCGCCACGCACACGGTCTACGTGACGCTGACCGCGCCGGTAACGGTCAGCGTGGTCTTGCTCGCCGTGGTGCTCGCGGTGGCCGGCGGACTGCTCGCCGGGATGTTCGGCGGTTGGCGGGCGGCGCGACTGCGCCCGGCGGCGGCCCTGGCGAAGGTGGAGTGAGACGATGTACCGGCTTGCCGGAGTCACCAAAGAGTACAACCACGGGACGGTGCTCGCCCTGCGCGGCGTCAACCTTGAAGTCCCCGACGGCGGGTGGCTTGCCGTCCGCGGCCCGACCGGGCACGGCAAGTCCACGCTGTTGCAGCTCATGGGCGGCCTCGACCGTCCGACCAGCGGGACGGTGGAGCTTGACGGCAGGGACCTGGGGCGGCTGTCGGATACCGCCGTGACGCGGGTGCGGGCGCGCCTGATCGGGTTCGTGTTCCAG
>JAWWPV010000378.1:0-8787 GCA_033854775.1 Trebonia sp. | reverse complement strand
CACCAACGTCGGCGCGTACGTGGACACCGGCACGATGGTGGACACGTGGGCGACGGTCGGATCGTGCGCTCAGATCGGCAAGAACGTGCACCTGTCCGGCGGGGTGGGTATCGGCGGCGTGCTTGAGCCGCCGAACGCGGTCCCGGTCATCGTCGAGGACGAGTGCATGATCGGCTCCCGCTCGATGGTGGTGGAGGGCGCGCGGGTCCGCACCGGCGCGGTGCTCGGCTCGGGCACGAACCTGAGCCGCTCAACGCACGTCATCGACGTGGAAACCGGCGAGGAACTGCCCCGCGGCGAGGCGCCGGCCTGGTCGGTCTGCGTGAACGGCACGCGCTGGAGGAAGTTCGCCGGCGGCGAGTACGGCCTGCCCTGCGTGCTCGTGCTGAAGCGCCTCACCGAAGGGCAGCGCCACAACAAGGCCGAGCTGAACGCGATCCTCCGCGACCACGGCGTGGATGGCTGAGTAGGCCGCCAAGGCGGCTCTTATTTATTCGCCACGCGTTTATCTGTTTGCCGCGTGTTTCCGTCGGAGCACTAGCTGTCGATGGCTACCTTGGATAGGACTATGGGTGGAGCTAACACGCGCAGGGTCCGTCGCCAGGGACCCGTGACGTTGCGCGACAAGCAGATTCCGGCGACCACGACCGACCAGCGGCTGCTCGACCGCCGCGGTCCGTCGGACTGGGTGCACACCGACCCGTGGCGGGTCATGCGCATTCAGGCGGAGTTCGTCGAGGGGTTCGGCCTGCTGGCCGAGCTGGGCATGGCGGTCTCGATCTTCGGCTCGGCGCGAACCAAGCCGGGCTCGGCCGAGTACGAACTGGCCGCCAACATGGCCCAGGATCTCGTCAGGGCCGGCTATGCCATCATCACCGGCGGCGGTCCCGGCGTCATGGAGGCGGCGAACAAGGGCGCCAACGAGGCGGGCGGTGTCTCGGTCGGCCTCGGCATCGAGTTGCCGTTGGAGTCCGGGCTCAACGACTACGTGAACGTGGGCGTCGAGTTCCGCTACTTCTTCGTCAGGAAGACCTGTTTCATCAAGTACTCGCAGGCCTTCGTGGTCCTGCCCGGTGGCTTCGGCACGATGGATGAGCTCTTCGAGGCGGTCACCCTCGTCGCCACCGGCAAGATCACCAAGTTCCCGATCGTCCTGGTCGGCAGCGCGTACTGGTCGGGCCTGATCGACTGGCTGAAGTCGACGATGCTGGCAGAGGGCAACATCGGGGCCGACGAGCTGTCCCTGTTCCACATCGCGGACGACCCCGACGAGGTAGTCAAGATCATCAGGGAAGCCCACGCGGGAATCACCGCTTGGTAGTTCCGACTTTCGCGGTCCTATTTGCTGCCCGAGGTGTCGATGCGCGACATTATGCGGTCCGCGTCGCGGCCAAGGCGTCGCAACTGCTCCGGCGACAGGACGTCGATGACGAGCGATCGCACGTGTGCAACGTGCCCTGGTGCCGCGTCGGCGAGCGCACGGAAGCCTTTCTCGGCGAGGATGGCATTGGTGAACCGTCCGTCCGCGGGATCGGGCTCCCGGCGCGCGAAGCCGCGCTGCTCGAGGCGCCTAAACAGGTGCGACAGCCGGGATAGCGATGCGTTGGTGACCTCGGCGAGTGAGCTCATCCGCATGGTCCGTCCTGGACTCGCCGCGAGCATGGCCAGGACCTGGTACTCCACCATCCCCAGGTTGGAGTCGCGTCGCAGCTGCTGGTCGATCGACCAGGGAAGCCACGTCATCAACCGCACCAGGGAGAGCCAGGAGTCCACTTCGGCGTCGGTCAGCCACTTCACCGACGGCTCTTCGCCACCGCGCTGCGCTCCTTCGGTCATCGCACCACGATACCAGCCACTAGATGATTCAAGTAAATGGCTGTTTCAGTGACAGTTGAGCATCGCGCCTCGAACGGCGGCTCGGCATCGGTGTCAGGGACATGGAGCTGGGCGATCTGGATGCCTTTACTTGACGATTCAAGTCATTGCGGCCTATGGTTTCACTTGAACGAACAAGTGAAGGACCATCAAGGCAGGGGTGTCCCACCATGAAAGTCGTACTCACCGGCGCAACAGGTTTCGTCGGGTCCCACGTGCTGTCGGAACTGCACTCCCACGGGCACGAGGTGACGGCGCTCGTCCGCGACGACGCCCAGGCGAAGGTCGTCGCGGCCCGCGGCGCCACGCCGGCCGTGGCCGACCTCTACGACCAGCCGACAATCGAGAGCCTGCTCAGCAGCGCGGACGGGGCAATCCACACGGCCAGTCCCGGTGACGCCACCAGCGCCAACCTTGACTCCGCCGTGGTCGACGCGGTAACCAGCGCCTTCGACGGCACCGGCAAGCCGTACCTCCAGGTCAGCGGCCTGTGGGTATACGGTCCCAACTCCGCCATCACCGAGGCGTCCGCGCTCAACGCGCCCGCGCTGGTGTCATGGAAAGAGCCGATCGAGCGCCGGGTACTCGACGCGAAGGGCATGCGCGGAGCCGTGATCGTCTCCGGTGTGGCTTACGGCGACGGCGGGGGCGGGATTCCCGGGCTGCTCCTCGGCTCACCCCGGGACAGCGCCGGCAACCTGATCATGCTCGGTACGGGACAGCAGCACTGGGCGACAGTGCACGCCGCGGACCTGGCCGACTTCTTCCGGCGCGTCCTGGAAGACGACGGGGCACGGGGCCGCTACGTCATCGGCAACGGCGTGAACACGACCGTTGCCGAGCTAACGGAGGCGGCCGCTGTCGCCGTCGGCGCCCCGGGAGCGGTCCCCGGTTCCGACGAAGAGGCCCGGGCGCGCCTCGGCGACTACTTCGCCGAAGTCCTGCTGCTCGACCAGGCCACCGACGCGGCCAAGGCCCGAGCCGACCTCGGCTGGCGCCCGTCTCGTCCGTCGCTTGCCGACGAATTCCGGCACGGCAGCTACCGCAAGTGACGGGCGGTCGACCGGCCACCGCGGCAGCAGGAAAACGAGAAAGCGGGGGCGGCGGTACGACTTAGTCGGCGATTCGTGGCACGATTTCTCCTGTGCCCGTTGTCATGGTGATCGCCATCATCGTCGTCCTCGCTGCCCTGGTCTACCTGGCCAGGGGGCGCGGCGGTGAGTTGTCCGCTGAACGTAACGATTACGTCCCGCTTGACCTCGGGCCGGTGTCTGCCACGGATGTCGCCCTGCTGCGCCCGCCGGCGGGGCTGTGGGGCTACAACATGGGGGCGACCGACGAGGCGATGGAGCAGGTCGCCGAGTCGATCAGGGAGCGTGACGTCCGGATTGTCGCGCTTGAGCAGCTCGTCACCGACCTGAGCAGGGACCACGCCTCGATGCCGCTGCTCGCCAGCCCGTACGCCGGGGCGCGGCACCGCCGGACGCCCGCGGAAATCGCGGAGACGGAAGCGGCCGAGGCGCCGCGCGACGTCGCCGCGACGGAGCCGGCCCGGTTGACTTTCGAGCCGACCCGGCCGACCGGAGACTTCCCCTTCGAGCCGCCCCGGCCGGGCGGTGACTTCCCCTTCGAGCCGACCCGGCCGACCGCTGACTTCCCCTTCGAGCCGCCCCGGCCGACCGGTGACTTCCCTGGCCCGCCGGAGAGGTCCCATGACTGACCCGATCGCCGAGCCGGGCGAGACGGGGCGGCCGACGGGGCCGGTGGCCGGACCCGACGGCAAGCTGCGGTGCCCGTGGGGGCTGAGCGCTCCCGAGTACGTGGCCTACCACGACGATGAGTGGGGCCGCCCGGTCCACGGAGACCAGGCGATCTTCGAGCGGCTCAGCCTTGAGGCCTTCCAGTCCGGCCTGTCCTGGCTGACCATCCTGCGTAAGCGGGAGAACTTCAGGAAGGCGTTCGCGGGCTTCGACCTCCCGGCCGTCGCCGCATTCACCGACACGGACGTGGCCCGGCTGCTGGCCGACGCGGGGATCGTGCGCAACCGGGCCAAGATCAACGCCGCGATCACGAACGCCCGCGCCGCCCTCGAACTCGAGGAGGGCATCAGCGATCTGGTCTGGAGCTACGCCGAGACGGGGCCGCGACCGGCGCCGCGCACGCTCGCCGACCTCCCGGCACAGACGGCCGGTTCCAAGGCCCTAGCCAAGGAGCTGCGCAAGCGCGGATTCGTCTTCACCGGCCCGGTCACGGTCTACGCCTCCATGCAGGCCTGCGGACTGGTCAATGACCACCTGGAAGCATGTTTCGCCCGTAACCCGTAGATCACGGGAAAAGCGTCAGGTTCTGGTATTTGTCGTCAGCTGTGCACTTTCAAGGGCTAGGCGCGCCGCGGCCGTGTAACAATACGCGGCATGGGTCATGCGGAACCCGATATCGCTGAGCTTTTCGCGCCGCTGCGGCCGGCGCAGGCCTCCGATGTCGTCCTGAGTGAGGCACGGCAGGTCCTCTCCCACGTCCAGCAGCCGATCGACGCGGAGCTGTGGGGATCGGACATGATCGGTGCGCTGTCCAGTGGCGTGTCTGAGGGCACCGACGTGATGACGGAGCTCGCGGGTTCCCTCGTGCCCGCCGCCGAGGCGCAGGCGACGCCAGAGGCGCTCGGCCTGCTGCGCGTCCTCGGGGCGATCGGTTCCCCCGAGCTCAAGACGGCGGCGACCGAGGCGGCGGAGCGGGTGACCGCCCAGGGCGTGCCAGACCCGGACTGGGCGGCGGTGATCGGCTCGCCGACGATCGGCAAGTGCTGGCACTACAGTGACGTCGGCGGCCGGCAGGAGTCGGTCACGGCGACCTTTGGCTACGGCGCGGCCGAGCACGCCCTCTCGGTTCTGCTCGACCACGGCAAGGGCGGCAAGATCAAGGATGCCTGGGTCGACGACGCCGAGGGCCTGCTCGACAAGACCTGGCTGGCCATCGAGAACGACCCGCTCATCGTCTTCGAGCCGATCGAGCCCGCGGACGCTGGTGCGCGCCTGACGAAGGCGGTCGCCGCCGGCGAGTGCCCGAGCAAGCCTGACGAGGCCGACGACCTGGGCGCCCACCGCGCCCTGCTGCACGCGAGAGTCCACTACCTCGCGGCGAACTAAGCCGAACAAGACCTGATCTGCCACACAAACGCGCCGTCGCTGGAATGCACAGCTCCTGCCGGACAGGAAACGAGTGTCCAGGCACTCAAACCGGCAGGAGCATGCGGGCGGGGTCCTCGCTAACGAGCCGCCGTTCACTGCCGATTTCGTTCGCGCCGAGAGTTCGGCCCCACACAGGGCAATGCCGTTGACTTAGGCGCCCCCGCCTTCGCGTCGGGCCCGCGCGTGCCCGTTCCGTCCGGGTTGTCCCGGCGGCGCCGCGGCCCGGTCCATGATCGTGAAGGATCCGCAGGTTATTAGCTGCTTTTCCTACACGAAAGCAAAAGCCGCGGCACCCGGAACCGTTACCCATCGCGAGACGCGGCTAGAACCCGGAAACTCTTTCACGGAGTCAGGGCCACCGTCGCCCCCGCCGGCGTCAGCAGCCGGTGGTACCCGGGAGCACCGGGCAGCCGGACCAAGTCCCCAAATATCCGCTTATATGGTCCGTCGGGCCCGGCGAGCACCAGCCCGTCCGCTCCGACCGCCACCAGAGTCCCCGAGTCGCGCAGCAGCACCGCACCGTCACGCGAGGCCGAGATCGCCACGCGCCCCGCCCGCAGACCCTCAAGCACGCCGGAAACGCTCCCATCGGCACACGAAACCCACGTCGTGGGCGTCCCAAGCGGCGCATCGGAACCGGGCCGGTGCCAGTCGCTGCCCCCGACCGGGATCGCGGACGGGTCCCACGCCTGCCACCAGGACAGCGGCGTCGTCCACGACAGGTCGAGCCACGACCAGTGCCAGACCTCAAGCAGCGGCGGCCGCCTGGGCATCGGGTGCACCCACGAGTGCGGCCCGGCGAACGGATGGTTGACCGACATCAGCCCGCCGCGCGACTCGGCAACGGACAGCCACGACGAAGCCGGCTCACGGAAGTCGATCCAGCCGGTGTCCCCGAGCACGCCCGCGTGCCCGAGCTCCGTCGTCACCTCCTGCCCTGGCAGCAGTGTCACGCCGTACCTGGCGGAAGCGGGGCCGAGGAGCCCGTGATGGCTCACCGTGTTGTGGTCGGTGACGGCGACGAAGTCCAGCCCGCGCTCCACCGCGTAAGCGGCCAGTCCAGCCACGCTCATCACCCCGTCGGAGTGCGAGGTGTGCGCGTGCAGGTCCCCGGCCAGCCAGGTAAGCCCGGCTTCGGCAGGCAGTGAACGCCGGGCGGGCCGGGAACCAGGCACCGGCGGTGCGTCAGGCGCCTCCAGCCACCCGGCCAGTTGCCCGCCGAGGGATGCCGAGCCCGCCGACAAGGGCTCCGCGGTCAGGGTAAACGGCAGCCCCGACGCGGTCGCCCGGTGCACCCCGATCATCACCTGCCACAGTCCCGCCGTCACCGGCCCGGCCAGGTACCCAGGCGTCGCCCCGAGCTCCGCGACCACGAACGAGTCCCGCGCGCCGCCGGACCACCCGCGGAACCCGGCGGGGCCGAGGCACCCCAGGTCGAGCACCGCCCCGGAGTCGCGCGGGTAAGACAGCGTCACCCGCAGCGCCCCCGTCCCCGCTGGAACCTCGACCGGCAGGTAATGCAACGGCGCGGCGAGCCGGTCATCGATGGAAAACGTCCCCGTGTGCGTGATCAGCGACCCCATGCCAACATCTGATCAGGTCGACTGGCCTAGACGGAAGCACCACGCGGTGCCCGGCGCCCGTACCACGGAAGAAAACCACGTGACGCCCGGGTAACCCAGTGCTAGGGTCTTGAGCTTCGCGCCGAGTCACGCGCCACTCAGCACTAGAAGAGCTCAAGGGGGGTCAGCCATGCCCGCCGACGCCGGGCCAGCGGCCGCGCAGACGCCCGCCGGATACGCAGACGCAGACGCAGCCAGAGCCGACAACGCAAGCAGCATAGACACCGAGGACAGCGTCATCGCTGGCGAGCGCGCCCATCTCGCCCACTCCCGCGAGTTCCTCCACCTCATGCGCGAGAATGTCCTCATCCTCGCGCAGAACCCCATGGCCGGCGACCGGGTCAGCCTTGAGTACCTGAAGGCAGACCTCTACCGCCGCGCCGAGGCGCTGAAGGACCTGCCGGACGCGCCGCTGTTCTTCGGCCGGCTTGACTACTCCGAGCTCGCCAAGACAGACGAAGACTTCGCCGGCGCTTGCCCTCCCGAGCAAGCACTGCATATCGGTAGGCGCCACGTCCACGACGAGGACGGCACCCCGGTCGTCCTCGACTGGCGGGCCCCGGTGTCACGGCCCTTCTACCGGGCCAGCCAGTCCGACCCGATGGGCCTCACGCTACGGCGACGGTTCGGATTCGCCGGGGGAGCGCTCACCGCCTATGAAGACGAGCGGTTCACGCCGAGCGGTGAAACACGCACCCGTTCGGAAGAATCCATCGCTCAGCCCACCAGCAACCTGCTCATCTCCGAGATCGAGCGGCCGAGGTCGGGCCCGATGCGGGACATCGTGGCCACGATCCAGCCGGAGCAGGACGACATCGTCCGCGCCGACGCCGCCACCACCGTCTGCGTGCAAGGCGCCCCTGGCACCGGAAAGACCGCGGTGGGCCTGCACCGGATCGCGTACCTGCTGTACGCGCACAAAGAGCAGGTGACGCGGCGCGGCGTGGTCGTCGTCGGCCCGAACCTGGCCTTTCTCTCCTACATCAGGAACGTCCTCCCCGCCCTCGGCGAGCTTGACGTCACCCAGACCACGGTGGCCGGCCTGGTCGCGTCCACGCCCATCAAGGCCACGGAAACCGACGAGGCCGCCACGGTCAAGGGCGACGCCCGCATGGCGGAGGTGCTGCGCAACGCGCTGTGGGCAAACCTCAGGGCGCCGAGGGAGGCGCTCATGGTCAGCCGGGGCACGCGCCGCCTGCGCCTGCCCGCGCACGAGATCGAAGCGCTCGCCCGGGAGCTGCGCGACCGCGGCGTCCGGTACGGGACCGGCCGCGAGCTGCTGGCGCACCGCATCGCGCACGTCCTGCTCACCCAGCTCGAAGCGGCCGGCGAGACGTGTGACGACCGCACTCACGACGCGGTCCGCAGATCCGCGCCGGTGCGCAAGTGCGTGGACGAGGTCTGGCCGAAGGTCGATCCGAAGAGGCTGGTCTTCACCCTTCTTTCAGGTCAAGGTCAGATGATCCGGAACGGGATCGGCTTGCTCTCCGACGCCGAAATGGCCGCGATAACCTGGCCGAAGCCCCCGCGTGGCCCAGGCTCGGCCCCCTGGACGCGCGCCGACCAGGTGCTGATCGACGAGGCGGCCGACCTCATCGAGCGCACGCCATCGATCGCCCACATCGTGGTGGACGAGGCACAGGACCTGTCGCCGATGGAGGTGCGGGCGATCGGGCGGCGCTGCGCCACCGGAGCGGCGACCGTGCTCGGCGACATCGCGCAGGGCACGACACCGTGGGCCGCGACCTCCTGGCCAACATTGCTCTCTCACCTGGGGAAACCGGACGCGTCCGTCCGCGAGCTCGACGTCGGCTACCGGGTGCCGAGGCAGATACTCGACTTCGCCTCCCGCCTGCTGCCCGCGATCGCCCCCGACCTCTCCCCGGCCAGGTCCCTGCGCGCGGACCCGAACGCGCTCGTGGTCATCCCGGTCGCTCAAGGAGAACTCGGCGCGCGAGTGGCGGCCGGCTGCGCGGTCGCCCTCGACCGCGCCGGCTCGGTCGCCGTGATCTGCGCCGACGCGCGCATCGACGAAACCGCTGAGGCGCTCAGGACGGCAGGCCTAGGCTTCAGCGTCCTCGGCTCGGAATCCGGAATGTCGG